>JANXOQ010000003.1 GCA_025357775.1 Ferruginibacter sp.
TTTCACAATAGTTGGTTTCTCTATTTCACCTGCCCAAATTTCTGACGTATAATAATCATCGCCTTCATCATTGCTCACAGTTTCTAATTTAAAGGATGAAGCTCTTACAATATAATTTCCTAGAGGCAATTCTTTTTCAAATTGTAACTCAAAACCTGTGCAATTTAATATTTGCAATTTGCCCGATTCTATTTGCAAGGGTGCATCTACAATAAAGCTTGCTTCTGCATTTGCTGTAGGAGAAGTATCGCAAAATGTAACCGTTACATCTATCTCTGCATATTTTGCAACTGTAATACCTAGCAAGCCTTTCCCATAAGCTATTCTGTTTGTTTCAGACTCATTTGTATCCCAAAAATCGGGGGCATCTGTGGTTGCTTTTGTTTCCGCATCTTGTACATAAAATTGATAATACTCAGTAAAAAAATATAGTGCTGTACTATTCATATTTTTTATTTAATAATTTTCAATTTCTCTTCCATCAATTTTATTCTTTCTATCCAAAAATTAATAGCATCTTCATTTTTCACGATGCCTGTTTTTTTATCTCTCAACTCACTAGGAATTGGCCATAATTTTTCTTTGTGTTGATTTATTTCTTTTTGTACTTCACTTTGATTTGTTGGTTCAATTCTTTTTCTCCAAAAAACTAATTCTTTATTGTAATTAAAAATTTTATCGTCATAATATTTTATAAGCATTTCTTTATCATTTGGTATATAACCCGGGCCTTGGCAGCCACAACTGTGAAATGTAATTCCAACTGAATACAATTGTTCTAAATGCTCCCAGGCTTTTTCATCTTTCATTTTTGGCGACTCGAAATCTAACCCCATATTGCCCATTAGGCTTTGACATTGTGGGCATTTTGCCTCTACTGATGTTTCATTATCTCTGTCAGCATCAAAAAGATGTTTTCGTTTAAATGTTTTTCTACATTTAAAACAAGCATAGTGCGGTTTATAATCACGGAATGCATATCTGCACATAGTTTTTAATTTAATTATACAATATTTTTTTTAATGCACTTTAGATTTCTTAGATTCAATCAATAAATGCAACCCTCTTTTTAAATTAACCAACAAATAATAAATTTTTTACCTAGGTAAAAAATTTATTATTTGTTGGTGGCGAAAATTATTTCATCTTATTTTGAGTTACTAAGCACAAAAAAGATGTCACATTTAACGTACGGTCAAAGATATGAAATAGCCGCTTTGCGATTTAAAGGATTTTCATTATCAGCAATTGGTACTGCAATCAACAAAAACAAGTCAGTAATATCAAGAGAATTATTTCGAAATTCTGATAAGCGAAACAATGTTTATAGAGCAGATTTGGCACAAGTAAAAACAGATAAACGACATAAAGTTAAATCCAAAAAAATATCGTTTTCAAAAGTCATAGAAGAACGAGTTACTCAATATTTGAAGGACGATTTTAGTCCAGAGCAAGTAGTTGGATTTTTTAGAGAAAATCATATCAAATGTGTTTCTGCTGAAAGGATTTATCAATTCGTATGGAGCGATAAAAAGCAAGGAGGTTTGCTTTATAAGCATTTGCGAACCAAAGGAAAACGCTACGCAAAAAGAGGCAATTTAAAAGGAAGTAGAGGAATTATAAAGGATAGAATAGACATAGACGAACGACCAAAAATTGTTGAAAACAAAGAACGATTTGGCGAAAGATTTAGTTATTGGAAAAAATCATAAAGGGGCATTAATAACTATTAATGATAGAGCAACAGGAATGCTTAAGATGGCTAAAATAGAAAGCAAAGAAGCAGCGGTTGTAGAAGCAAAAACAATAGAAATATTACAAGGTTGGAAGACAGCTTTGCGTACTATAACATCAGACAATGGAAAAGAATTTGCACAGCATAAAAGAATAGCTCAACAACTTGAAATTAATTATTATTTTGTAAAGCCATATCACAGTTGGGAAAGAGGAGCTAACGAAAATTTAAACGGCTTAATAAGGCAATATTTTCCGAAAAAATACGACTTCGATTTAATAACAAATGAGCAAGTAATAGAGGTACAAAATAAATTAAATAACAGACCCAGAAAGAGATTTGGATACAAAAGTCCAACAGAAATATTTGAGCAAAAATTTGAAAAAACAGAGTGATGTTGCATTTATAACTTGAATCCACCATATAAAAAAAACAGACTTCTATTTAATAGATAATAAAGAAATTAGAAGAGTGGAAAAAGAAATAAATAATAGACCAGTCAGAAAATTTAATTACTTAACTCTCAATGAAGTATTTTTACAACAAACAGGGCAAGTGTTGTACTTATCAGTTGAACACAGCTAATTTTAGATTTTATAATAAAAAGCTAAATTGAAAAACAAAGTTTAAAATGTGATTTTCGATAAACTAAAATAAACTTGCCCATTAAGATCAATCTGAAAATTAAAGTTTAAAAATAACCTTTATACAAAAAGTAGTCTCAAAAAAAAACTTAGTGTATTAGTATTTAAAAAAGATATATGCAAATATTTAAACGCTTTTCAATTTTATTAATATGTACATTGTTTGGTAAGCTAGTGATTCTTGCACAGCTAAGTAAAAAAAAAATTACGTATAATCTTAGTGATACCTTACGTGGCTCAAACGGAAAGTACCGCCAAGAATGGGATGTGCTAAAATATGATATTACTGTAGAGCCAGATATTACTGCTAAAACTATCAATGGAAAATGTGTAATGGATTTTTTTGATAGTGGTGCAAAATTGATGCAAATAGATTTACAAGAGCCGATGATACTTGATAGTGTAAAACAAAAAAACATAGCTTACAAATTTCGCAGAGAAGGAAATGTTTATTGGTTGGAATATAGAGATACAAATGCTATGTACAAAATAAAACCTGCATATAAACAGCTTAGTCTTTATTTTCATGGTAAGCCAAAACCTGCACTACGAGCACCTTGGGATGGTGGCTGGGTTTGGAAAAAAGATAAAAATAACAACCCATGGGTAACGGTGGCATGCCAAGGACTTGGTGCAAGTGTGTGGTACCCTTGTAAAGATATACAAAGCGATAAACCTAATAATGGTGCTACGCTTAGGATAATTGTACCTGATAGTTTGGTAGGAGTTGGCAATGGTAGATTAACAGAAAAAAAACAAATGGCTAACGCAAAAACAATGTATACTTGGACAGTAAAAAACCCAATAAATAATTATTGTATAGTACCATATATCGGTAAATATGTAAACTTTTCTGAAAAATATAATGGTATAAATGGAAACTTAGATATGGACTATTGGGTGTTAGATTATAACCTTGAAAAAGCAAAAAAACAATTTACTGAGGCACCAAAAATGATGAAGGCATTTGAACATTGGTTTGGTAAATATCCTTTTTATGAAGACAGCTACAAACTTGTAGATGCGCCACACTTGGGTATGGAACATCAAAGTGCTACTGCCTATGGAAATGGCTATCAAATGGGGTATGAAGGCAAAGATTGGTCAGGTACTGGAGTAGGTTTAAAGTGGGATTTCATTATTATACATGAAAGTGGGCATGAGTGGTTTGCCAATAGCATTTGTACAAAAGACATTGCAGATATGTGGGTACACGAGGGCTTTACAAACTATAGTGAAACATTGTTTGTAGATTATTATTATGGCAAAGAAGCGGGCAATAATTATCTGCAAGGTATCAGAACGAGCATTGCCAATGACATCCCAATCATAGGCCCTTACGGTGTAAATAAAGAAGGAAGCAGCGACATGTATTTTAAAGCAGGCAATATGATTCACATCATTAGACAAATTACCAACGATGATGAAAAATTTAGAGCTATGCTTATAGGGTTAAATAAGGATTTTTATCATAAAACTGTTTTTACAAAAGAAATAGAAGATTACATCAGTAAAAAATTAAAATTTGATTTTAGCAGTATTTTTAATCAATATTTAAGAACGATAAAAGTACCTTTATTAGAATATAAAATTAAAGGGGAAACTATTTCCTACAAATGGAAAGATGTTGTTAAAAATTTTACAATGCCAATTAAAATTTCATTGGATAGTACTTATTCAAAAGAGCAATGGATAACGCCAAGCATGGATTGGAAGACAATTACAACTTCTGAGAAATACGATGGAAAAAGTTTTTTTGTAGATAAGAACTTTTATGTTGATCTAAAAATTATTGATGAAATAAATAAAAAATAATTCTCTTTAAAGTCATTGAGAATAGTAGTTAATTGTGATTTTTATTTACAAGAAAACTGATGAGAATAATTGAATACCCAAACCAACAAAATGCTTTCCATAGATTTTTTTTATAATTTTCCTCACAAAAAACCAGTACATAAAATTTTTTGCTACTTTTTTAAGCTTGATAGGTTTAGAGCTAATTGGCTATCCACAGTACAATTTAGCGCTTTGGCTTGGCCATCAACTTCTTGTTAATTTTTTAAACTGGGCTTTTTTACTAAGCTATGCTATATATTTTTTTGCGAATCTTTTGCCAGCCAACTTTCAAATTCAAAAAAGTTGTACGACTTTATTTAAACCTTTCATCATTTTATCAAAATCGCTTTCATAATCTTTATTTTGTTATGTATTTTAAAACGCTGTTACTTTTTTAATTTTATCTCAAGCAGTGTTACTTTATCTTTAACTTTCAAAATAGGATAGCTAAAATGTTGTAAATACTTATTTGTACATTTTTAGCCAAATTGATTTTGGAAATTTCTGTCATTTTGGCTACAAATAAACACTTGCACCATATTTGACTAAATCAAATCTACATTATATATTAAAACATTATTATGCTCTCATTTATTTCTAAATTATTTGGTGGTAACAAAAGCGAAAAAGATGTAAAGAAAATTTCGCCAGATGTGGAAAAAACCAATCACTTTTTTACTAACTATGCTTTACTTACTAACGACCAATTGCGTGCAAAAACAAATGAGTTTAAAAGTCGTATTAAAGAGCATCTTAGCACAATAGATAAAACAATACAAGAAAAAAAAGTTAGTGCTGAACAGCTTGGAACTGCTGATATAAATGGTAGAGATGCTATTTATAAAGAAATAGATGAACTTAGAAAAACCCGAAATACACAAATAGAAGAAATTTTAAAAGAAATATTGCCAGAGGCTTTTGCAGTAGTAAAAGAAACAAGTAGGCGGTTTAAAGAAAACGAAACCATCACATCTACTGCAACAGATTTAGACAAAGAGCTTGCTACACAAAATAAAAATGTGAGTATTGAAGGCGATAAAGCCATTCATAAAAATAGTTGGAATGCAGCAGGCACATTGGTTGTTTGGAACATGGTACATTACGATGTACAATTAATTGGAGGTGCAGTTTTGCACAGTGGTAGAATAGCAGAGATGGCAACAGGGGAAGGTAAAACCCTTGTAAGTACATTGCCTGCATACCTCAATGCGCTTGCAGGTGAGGGCGTACACATTGTAACAGTAAATGATTATTTAGCCAAAAGAGATAGTGAATGGAACGGACCAATATTTGAATGGCTTGGGCTTACAGTAGATTGTATAGACAAGCACCAACCAAATAGTGACGAACGAAGAAAAGCGTACAATGCAGATATTACTTATGGTACAAACAACGAATTTGGGTTTGACTACCTAAGAGATAATATGGTACATAGCCCCGATGAAATGGTACAACGCAAACACCACTACGCCATGGTAGATGAGGTGGATAGTGTATTGATAGACGATGCTCGTACTCCTTTAATTATTAGTGGCCCTGTGAGCCATAGTGATAATACACAACAATTTTTTGACCTTAAACCACGTATTGAAAAACTTGTAGATACACAACGCAAAGTGGTAAACGGTTTTTTAATAGAGGCCAAAAAGAAAATTGCAGAGGGCAATGATGACCCCAAAGATGGAGGATTGGCTTTGATGCGTGCTTTTAGAGGATTACCAAAAAATGGTGCATTAATAAAGTTTTTAAGCGAAGAAGGTAACCGAGTAAAACTTCAAAAAAGTGAAAACTATTATTTGGCTGACCAACAAAAGCAAATGCCTAAAGTAGACGAAGAATTGTATTTTAGTATAGATGAAAAAAACAACCAAGTAGAGCTTACAGAAAATGGATTGAACCTGATAACTAAAGGTGGCGAAGACACTGAGTTTTTTGTGTTACCAGACATATCTACAAAAATTGCAGATATAGAAAAAACAGATTTAACACCTGAAGAAAAACTACAACGCAAAGATAATTTGATGACGGAATACTCTCTTAAAAGTGAGCGTATACACACTGTACAACAATTATTAAAAGCTTATACTTTGTTTGATAAAGACAAAGAATATATTGTAGTTGATGAAGAAGTAAAAATTGTAGACGAGCAAACGGGTCGTATTATGGAAGGTCGTCGTTATTCTGATGGACTGCACCAAGCATTAGAAGCAAAAGAAAGCGTAAAAATTGAAGCATCTACACAAACTTATGCAACTGTAACTTTGCAAAATTATTTTAGAATGTACCACAAACTTGCAGGTATGACGGGTACTGCTGAAACAGAAGCAGCGGAACTTTGGAGTATTTATAAATTAGATGTAGTATCTATACCTACCAATGTGGTGGCTGTGAGAAAAGATGGAGAAGATTTAATATACAAAACAGTAAGAGAAAAATACAAAGCTGTAATAGAGGAAGTGGAAAAAAATATTGCAGCTGGTCGACCAACGCTTGTGGGCACAACCTCTGTAGATGTGAGTGAATTGGTAAGCAGAATGATGCGCCAAAAAAACATTCCACATAATGTATTGAATGCAAAACAACATAGCAAAGAAGCGCAAGTAGTAGCAGAAGCTGGTCTTGCAGGTGCGGTAACTATTGCTACAAATATGGCTGGCAGAGGCACAGATATAAAACTAGGTGCTGGTGTAAAAGAAGCTGGTGGGCTAGCCATTGTAGGTACTGAGCGCCACGAAAGCAGACGAGTAGATAGGCAGCTACGTGGGCGTGCAGGCAGGCAGGGAGACCCTGGTTCTTCGATATTTTTTGTATCGTTAGAAGATGATTTGATGCGTATGTTTGGCTCAGAAAGGATAGCAGGATTAATGGATAGAATGGGCTACAAAGAAGGAGAGGTTATACAACATAGCATGATTACAAAAAGTATAGAGCGTGCACAAAAAAAAGTAGAGGAAAATAACTTTGGTACTCGTAAAAGATTATTGGAGTATGATGATGTAATGAATAAGCAGCGTAATGTAGTGTATGGTAAAAGAAACCATGCACTCTTTGGAGAAAGATTGGCATTAGATTTAGACAATGCTTTTTACTCCGTAGCAGAAGGATTAATACATAATAACAGAGAAGCTAATGATTACGAAGGTTTCAAATTGGGGGTTATTATGAATTTTGGTATGGAAACCAATATATCTAAAGAAGAATTAGAAAAACAGCCTGCCAACATTATTACAGAAAAATTATATGAAGAAGCGATTGCACATTACACCAATAAAAAAGTGGCACTTGGAGACCAAACAATGCCAATTATAAGTAACATACGAAAAGAACAAGGAAGCCATATAGAAAATGTAGCCGTACCATTTACAGACGGAAAAAAAGGTATACAAGCACTAGCCAATTTAGATAAATATTTAGCTACAAATGGAGTGGAACTTGGCAATGCTTTAGAGAGAAGCATTACACTTTCTACTATTGATGATGCATGGAAAGACCATTTACGTGAAATGGATGACCTAAAACATAGAATAAATAGTACAGTGCATTTGGAACAAAAAGATCCTTTGGTTATTTACAAACTAGAAGCCTTTGCAGAGTTTAGAAAAATGGATGGCAAAGTAAATAAAGACATAGTAAGTTTTTTAAGCCATGCGGGCATACCAATGGAGCAAACAAATGCTGGTGCCATAAAAGAAGGTAGAGAAGAGAAAACAGATATGCGCAAAATGAATATGAACAAGGAAAAAATAAATGCTGCTGGCGAAGAGTATGGAGCTAACCAAAATGACTACTATGACCCTAGTGGTGGAGATGCTGTGAAGCAAGAACCTATTCGTGTAGAACCTAAAATTGGTAGAAACGATGCTTGCCCTTGTGGAAGTGGGAAGAAATACAAAGCTTGTCATGGAGCTAGCTAAATACTAGATATGAGATGCTAGATAAATTTGTGAGTTGCTAGTTTTTTTGGCTCACTAAATTGAAATTCTACTTGTTGTATTAGCATCTAGATTAAACTTGAATCTAATTCAAAATAAAAAAGGGGGGTAAAAAATTTATCTTTTACCCCCCTTTGTTAATAAGTATTGAATGACTCTTTCAGTGCCCTCAATAAATCAACTTTATTGCTGATGAGTTGCTATTTAGCAGAGCCTACTTCCTCTTCAATTTGAAATTCAAAGTTTAAAATCTTAAAGTACAAAAACACCAACTATTTTTGGCAACATTACCTAAATTTAAGTAAGCCGTTAACGGCTAAATATTTGTATAAGTTGGGAGTTAATATTTCTTTTACACTAAGCACAGCTAAAATATGCACTAATGCAAATTTTATTTCTTCAGCCAAACTTACATAAAACCCAGTTTTACTAGCTGTTACTTTAAATTGTCTGTTTGACTATTGAAATAACTAATTATTTTTTTTTGATACTCTTCTTTATGTTCTGATTTCATAATAGCTGCATGCTTTGCATTATTCACTGTCCATAGTTCGGTTAATACTGGACTATTTTTTTCAAAAGTTTTTCCCATACTTACGGGTGTCCAATTATCAATATTTGAATAAATAAGAAGCAACGATTTTAAATGTTTTGCTTCTTTTATTCTTTCTTCCATTTTAATTTTCTTTTTAAAATTCGGCAATAAAACATTTAATACTTTCAATGTTCTGTCGGCTACTGGAAAATTTTTCCAAAATTCGTCTAAACTTGTGGCAGCACTCTCTATAATAGCAAAGTTGTATTTGTGTTCTATGTCTGCAAATGCAATTGTTGCCCACTGTCCACCAAGTGAAATACCAAGATAACCAATTGGAATGTTGGGTGTCAATTTCGAAGCCTCAATTCCAATAACAACAATGTCTTCGAAATAAGAAAAATTTCCGTGGGTACTTTCTCCAAATCCATTAATGTCAAAAACCAAAGTATTGTAACCATTTTTTCGTAATAAGTCCGTGTAACCGTTTTTTAGAAAATAACCTTTTGCTTCTTTTCCCATTGGATGTCCCAAAACAATTGTCGCTTTTGGATAGTCCGTAAATGCCTTTGCAAAAAGCCCATAAATTTTCCCACCTGATTTGCTTTGTATTTGTAAAGGTTCCCATTCTTTTTGTTGTTCTGGTGTTAAAGGGTTTTGCCACTTTACCATAAACCTTCCAAAAAAAGGTCTTTTTAAGAGTTTATACATTGAATTGCTTTGTTAGAATTTTAGTGTCCAATACAATAGCAGGCAACAATTTATTTTCGGTTTTTTCTTTTATATCTATATTCTCAATTACATTTCTATTTTATACCCCACCCCCACTTTAAAAAAGTTGGAAATGCTTTTGCCCATGTGGCTACATCATGTTTGCCTTCTTCCATTTCAAAATATTCAATATCTTGTTCTTTGTAGCCCTTTGTTCTTAGCTCTTTTATAAGGCTTACTGCATCATCTATTGAGTCTATTACACCATTATTATTTCTATCGGCAGTTTCATCTTGCGTTCCTACTTCAAAAAAAAATTTTAGCCATGGGTAATAATTCCCTTCACGTACTTGCCTATGTATTATTCGGTCTTTATCCTCATCAAAGTCAAAATCAGCTTGGTCTTTATCTCTCCACCAAAGTGAGCCACTAAATACACCTACTTTAAAAAATTCATTTGGGTGGTTCAACACAATATCTAATGCACATAATCCACCTAAAGAAAAGCCAGCAAAAGATTTTTCTTTAAAAGAAATTATTTCATACTTTTTTCTGATAAATGGAATTAGCTCAAGCATTATAAAATTTGTAAACAATGCGGCTTTTGCTCCCCTACCTTTATAATCTAAAATATTTGCTGTGCCATATTCATTTTTTCTATCGGCTGCACAGTGTATGCCCACGCAAAACACAGGCTCAATGCTAGAAGAAATATATACTTTATCCAAAATATTCTCAAAACACATTTTACGTAGGTCTTGCCCATCATTAATAAGTAGTAAACTTATAACATCTTTTTTAAAATAATCATCTGCACAATAACAATCAATAATCACATCTCTTTTTAAATGGAAAGAAGAAATTGTATAAGATTTAGCAATAATTTGTGTACTTTTTTCATCAATCATTAATTTCAAAAATAAGAAAACCAAATGATAAAAGCAATTTGATGTACACAAAAACATAATTTGTTTATTTGAAATGAAAAAAATATATTTGGTAAACAAGATATGTTTACTACTTACTAATAAATAAATTAAAAAATTATGAAAAAAATTGGCATTTTACATGGAAAAGAGAGAAGCTTTCCAGAAGCATTTATAGAAAGAGTAAATAGTAAAAATGTAGAAGGTATAACAGCCGAAGCAGTACATATTGATAAAGTAATGCAAGGAGAAAGCAGCGGTTATGCAGTAATAATTGATAGAATTTCGCAAGATGTACCATTTTACAGAGCGTATTTAAAAAACGCAGCATTGTGTGGTACTGCCGTTATTAATAATCCATTTTGGTGGAGTGCTGATGAAAAGTTTTTTAATAATTGTTTGTCAACAAAAATTGGAGTACCTGTACCAAAAACGGTTATAGTTCCATCAACAGAATTACCAACAGATACAAGCGATGAGTCTTTTAAAAATCTAGCATACCCAATGGATTGGGAAAAAATATTTGAATACATTGGTTTTCCTGCATATATGAAACCCCATGCTGGAGGGGGTTGGAAGAGCGTATACAAACTTACGAGTAAAGAAGACTTTTTTGAAAAGCATGCAGAAACAGAGCAATTAGTAATGATGTTGCAAGAAGAAATTGTGTTTGATGAATACTATCGTTGCTATTGTATTGGTGGCAAGTATGTAAAAATAATGCCGTATGAACCACGCAATCCACACCACCTTCGTTATGTAGCAGACTTTAAACCAGATGCAGAGCGTTACAAATTAATGGAAGATATAGTGCTACGTATTTGTAAATATTTAGGCTACGATTTTAATACTGTAGAACTTGCGCTAAGAGATGGAGTACCATATGCTATAGACTTTTGTAACCCTGCACCCGATGCAGAATTAACAAGCGTAGGGCAAGAAAATTTTGACTGGGTTGTAGAAGCATCCGCAATATTTGCTATTGAAAAAGCGCAAGCACAAGTAGAAGGTGAAGATAACCTTACATGGGGAGAATACATTAAGCGTAGCGCAAATAGAGAACCGTTGTATAAATAAAAATAAAGGAGTACTTTAAATACTCTAAACCTACTTTTTATAAATTGGGTTTAAATAACTAGTAAAATTTTAAATGGAATAAAAGTACCAGTTGAAGAAATTTTTAAATAATTAAAACTAACAAATTATGGCAATTTCCTACAAACAATTTACACTAGGAGTAGAGGAAGAATATATGGTAATAGACCCTACTACTCATGAGTTAAAAAGCCATGAACAAAAAATAGTAACGGAAGGGCAGAAAATAATAATGGATAAAGTAAAAGCTGAAATGCATCAAGCAGTTGTAGAAGTAGGTACAGATATTTGTGCTGATGTTGATGAAGCATTTGTAGATATAAGTACACTACGCAAAACAATTAGTGGTATCGGGGAGAGCTTGGGTCTATGGATTGGCGCAAGTGGCACACACCCATTTAGCCATTGGGAAAGCCAGTTGATTACAGAACATGCCCGCTACAGCGAAATTGTAAATGAGTTGCAGGAAGCAGCTCGTAGCAATTTAGTTTTTGGGCTACATGTACATGTTGGTATGGCCACAAGAGAAATGGCAATACATATTGCAAATAGTGCTAGGTATTTTTTACCACATGTTTTTGCATTAAGTACTAACTCTCCTTTTTGGGAAGGTAGGCAGACAGGGTATAAAAGTTTTCGTACAAAAGTTTTTGAAAAATTTCCACGTACAGGTATACCCGACCATTTTAGTAGCATAGAAGAATATGATAATTATATTAAATTATTGGTAAAAACCAACTGCATAGACAATGCTAAAAAAATATGGTGGGATCTACGTGTTCATCCTTTTTTTAATACTGTAGAATTTAGAATATGTGATATACCTATGACAACTGCTGAAACTATTGCCATAGCTGCATTATTTCAAGCAATATGCGCCAAGCTATTCAAATTGCATAGCCAAAACCTTAATTTTATGATGTACAACCGTCGTTTAATTACTGAAAATAAATGGCGTGCAAGTAGGTATGGTATAGATGGAAATATGATAGACTTTGGTAAAGAAAGTGAAGTAAATACCCGTGTACTTATTTATGAGTTATTAGATTTTGTAAGCGATGTAGTACCACATCTTGGTAGCCAGCATGCAATAAGATATGTACACAAAATGCTTGAACAAGGTACTGGTGCAGATAGACAACTAAAAGTTTTTGAACAATCTAAAAGTTTAGTTAAAGTAGTGGATTATATCCATGAAAGTTTTTTAGCTGGGTTATAGGTTTTGTTTTTGTAGATGAATTGAGAATTATGATAGAAGTTTTTTAATTGAATTTTTGGTTGATGAATAATTATTTGTTTTTATTTTTATTAATAAAAATAAATAATTTTCAAAATTGTTTTTACGTACAAGCATAGCTAATTGTAATAATGATGAATTAGTTTTTTTTGATGATGTTACAATCTATTGCTAATATTTTAGTGTTTATTTTAACGATCTAATAATCCAATATTTTGGTTTACAGAGATGGGAAATATGGTTTTGCATACTAAACTACAAACCACTAATAATACCCTTTACCACTTATACAATGCTTGGTACCATTATTACAATAAATTTTAGGTAGAAATACCTGTTATTTAAATTTGTATCATAAATTAAAAGCTATGAGTATAAAAGCAATATTGGTAGATGATGAAAAGAAGGCAATATCTAACTTGCAAAATTTGTTAGAAACCTACACAGAGCTAGAAGTTTGTGGGTATGCACATAGCGCTAATGCTGCTAGAGATTTATTAAAAACTACTCAGGTTGATATCTTATTTTTAGATATTAATATGCCTACAGAAACAGGGTTTGACTTGCTTGCAAGTATACACAACAAAGCTTTTGAAGTAATATTTGTAACGGCTCATGATGATTTTGCATTAAAAGCTCTAAGGGTAAATGCGGTAGATTATTTATTAAAACCAGTAGATATAGATGAATTGAAGGATGCAGTAAAAAGAGCAACGCAAAAAATTGAAGATAAGAAAAAAGCAATGCCAAGTAACAATAGTCAGCTAGATGTATTGGCAGAAATGATTGGAAGACTGAAACAAGAACAAGAAATAGAAAAAATATCTTTATCTTACTTAGGTGGTTTTAAGCTTGTAGAGGTAGATGATATAATGTACATAGAAGGCGATGGGAATTATTGTACCATTTTTTTAAAAAACATGGAGAAGATAGTTGTAACAAAGCAAATAGGTACGTATGAAGATGTGTTGCCTGCATCAAAGTTTTGTAGGATACATAAAAGTACCATGGTAAATCAAAAATATGTAACTGGCTATAACAATACGGAAGGTAATGTAGCCATAATGCAAGATGGAAATAAACTATCCATTAGTCGTCGAAAATTAGAGACGTTTTTAAGTATGATACATGTTAAAAAATAAAACATTCCTTTTTACATTATTCTTTTCTTTTTTTTGTGTGTGTACTTATGCACAAAGTATTTACAAAAATTATACCGTAAGTAATGGGCTGCTGAGCAACAATACTTATGGTATACTCCAAGATAGTAAAGGGTTTATGTGGATAAGCTCTGACAGAGGATTAAACAAATACGATGGCACTCGATTTGTAAATTATGATGTTACAGATGGATTGGTAGATAACCAAATAATCAATATTTTCTACGATAGCAAAGGTCGTATTTGGTTAAACTCCCTTAATGGTAAACTTTCTTACATTTTTCAAAACAAGGTTTTTACTGAAGACAATGATGCGTCATTAAAAAATAATTTTGGCAATACTAAAGCCATTGGTTCTATAACAGAGGATAAGAAAGGCAATATTCATTTCAATATAATAAGTGGTAATTATGAATTTGAATATGACAATAAAAAGGTACTGAGGATAGATTTATTAGCAGATTTTGGTATAAAAAGTAAGCAAGCTTATTTTACAGTAACCCAAAATAATGAGCTGTATAGGGTTCATAGCGCTGGTGTATATGGGGCTAATAATTATGAACAACTTTTTACCCACAGATTAATAAAAAGTGATCAGTCTTATGTAAATATAGCCGCACATAATAATGCAGATAAAATTGTTTATCTAGATAGTACGGGTGTATCACAAATTATACCAAGTGTAAATAGTGTACAGCTATTTCAATACCCTAAAGAAATAAAAAGCGATAACGTAAAAAAAATATTTTATACAAAAAATAATATTTGGCTAGGGCTTTATAGTGGCGGATTTTACCGATTTGCTTTAGAAAATAATGCATGGATAAATAAAGGTTTATTATTTGACAAGGTAGATATAAACAATGTGTTTGAAGATGGGGAAGGTAATTTTTGGGTTACAACTAATTATAGTGGCATTTATTATTTGCCTACTTTTTATGAAGACATTACTTCGCTCAATAAGATAAATGACAATAAGTTAAGCAAATGTTTTTCTATAAAATTTTTTAATAATGAAATGTGGTTGGGAGCTGAAAACTATGCTATAAATAAAATAATCAATAAAAAAATAGTACAAACTTTCAATATAAATAGAACGGGGCTTGGCGGCAATAAAGCATACAAATTATTGGTAAATGACCAATTTTTATATGCAGGTTTTTTAAATGGCATTTGCCAAGTAAATAAAGTAAATGTAAATGAGCAGAAAGAAATAAACTCAGTATTAAATACTGCAAAAGGGGTTGTAAAAATGCCTGGTATACCATTAAAAAGTTTTGTATTTGATAAAGCGGGCAAAATGATTATTTCAGGTGGGGTGAGAGATTTTTTTGAATCTGACGATCCATTATTAATTAAAAAAAGTAGGCCTTGTTTAGCAGGAGGAAGAAGTTATTTTGCATACACCGATCCACTAGGCAATAGTTTTATTAGTACAAACAAAGGTGTTGCAAAAATGCAGGATACCAATTATATTTTTTTAAACAAAACTGATACTGTTTTAAAAGAAAAAATAAATACGATGGCCTTTGTTCGGGAGGGTGTTTATATTATTGGCAATAGCGCAGGCTTACACTTAATAAAAAATAATAAAACAATATTTTCCCTTACCGATAAAAAAATACTGCCTGGGGTAAATTGTAAAAAAAGCGTATCCAAGTTTGGTCAGATTTGGATTATGTGTGATATAGGAGTTATACGAGTAGTAGAAAAAAATAATAGCTTAGAAGTTGTACAAAAATTTGATTTGAGAAATGGATTGTTAAACGAACCTCCTTTAGATATTGAGACAGATAGTACCAATGTATATGTAGTAATAGGAACGGATGTACTAGCCATTAGCAAAAAAATAAAAAACGTATTGCCAAAATCTAAAACCGTTATAACAGATTTTATAATTAATGGGCTCAATAAAAATTTTGATAATTTGCCTACAGTAAAAGAAACTGATTTGCCATTAAAAATTTCTTTCGATTTATTGGCGTATGGTATTACAGAAAATAAAGAATTTCAATATAGGTTATCCCAAAATGAAGTTTGGAAAACCGTAAGCACCAATAGCATTTCGTTATCAGATTTAGATAATGGTAAATTAAATTTTGAAGTAAGAGGACGAATAGGAAATGAAGAATGGGGAGAAACTACAACATATAGTTTTACTTATAATAAACCGTTTTATAAAATAAGATTGGTACAACTAAGCGCTTTATTTTTAAGCATGTTAGCATTGTTTATTTGGTGGCAAAGAAAACAAAAACGCAATCAAAAATTAGTAAATGAGAAATATGAAATGGCCAATAAAATAGCTGCGCTAAAAAACCAAGCTATGCAGAATTTAATGCATCCGCATTTTGTATTTAATAGCCTTAACAGTATACAGCATTATATAAATAGCAATGATAAAGAAAACGCCAATAAATACCTTACAAGATTTGCAAAGCTAATAAGACTAAACTTGAACAGTGGTATAAATGGATTTATAACAATAGAAGATGAAATAGAGCGGCTACAATTATACCTAAACCTTGAGGCGCTGCGTTTTGAAAACGAAATTACGTTTAGCATAAAAGCACATAAAGATGTAGATGAAGAGGAGCTTTATTTACCAAGTATGATATTGCAACCATTTGTAGAAAATGCACTTTGGCACGGTATACTACCAAGTGGTAAAAGAGGTAACATCAGCATATATTTTTCAATAGATGCAATAGAAAATATAAAAATTACCATAGAAGACGATGGTATAGGAGTGGAAAATAGTAGAAAGCAAAAAACGAATACAAGCCACAGGAGCAAAGGGCTTAGCTTAATAAAAGAGAGGTTGGATCTATTACAAGAAAAGTTTAAAAAGCCATTTAGCATTGTTGTATCTATACCTAATGCAGATAATGTAACCCAACCTGGTAATAAGGTTATTGTGCTAATACCTTTTTTATATGAAGATGATATAAAATAACCGTATTTACTTTTTGTTTTACCTTTTGTACAACAAACCTAACCATACTTACACAAGTAATTTTATAATTTATTTTTTGGTGCATTTTTACATTATCAAATTAAACAAAACAATTTGATATTATTTCTTAAACTAAAAAATACAATTATGAAACAAATTTTTACAAAATTTTCAATCATTGCTTTATCATTCACCAGCTTAAATGCTAGCGCACAAATAAAGCTTGGTGTAACCGCTGGTACTCAGTTATCTTTTACTAATACTGATTTTATTGAAAAAGCAAAAGCTATAGCTACACCAACTGTAGGAGTTGTAGCTCAGTTTAATTTAGGTGCAGGGTTGATGTTTCGCCCAAGTGTAAATTATGTACAAGATGGGCTTAAAAGTTTTGAAAGTATAACAACACAAATAGCTCCTTCAATTTCTCAACTTACAGAAATTGACACAAAAATAAAAACGCAAAGCCTGCAAATACCTTTAGACGTAGTACTTGGTTTAAAAGCTGGCAACGGTAAATTTTTAATAAGCATTGCACCTGTGATAACAATTGGTTTAAACGCCAAGTTTACTCAATTAGAATCTCAAACAACTACAGGTCAAGCTACACAAACCAATCCTATAAGTGGAAACCTTGAATATAGCGGCGCAAATGCTGTGTTTGAAAGAGTAGACTGGGGTGGTAGATTAGGGCTTGGATACGAATTTAAAAATGGTATTCAATTAAATGCTGCATATAAGGCTGGTTTAAATGATTTGGCAGTAGGGACAGACAAGTATAAAGTGAATAATTTATCATTAACATTATCTTACTTTTTTATAAAGTAAGTTTTCAGGGGTTTTTAAGAAGAGGATACTTTTATAAGTGTCCTCTTTTTTTACGTTTATACAAGCAAGTATTCCATTTATACAATTGCTTTTGCCATATAAAAAACAGAATATATTTTACACAAATAAACTAAAGCTTTACTCAAATGAAAAAATTAATAATAGGGTTCACATTGTTATTTTGCTACGCTACAAGTGTACTTACACAAGCACCTACATGGAGTACAAGCCTTGGTAATATAGGTTTTAATCAAATAAATTATATAAAAAAAGCTGGGACAAGCACGGTTTTAATTTGTACCAATAATAAAATATTTGGTGTAAGTGCAAAGGATAAAAAAATAATATGGGAATCTCAAAATTTTACCAACTTAAACGACTCTACGCTTAAGGTACATGCAGGCAAACCATACATAACAATAACAGGGAAATCTACCTTTGGTTTGAAAAGAGAATATACTATTCTCAATTCCGAAACTGGTGAAATAGTTTTTAATAATCAAACAGAAAATGGCAAAGCATCGGAAGAAGTTTTTTTGCAAAAGAAAAATGCTTTTTTAGTATTTGGTAGAGAAGGTAAAGGTGGCTTTGCTAGTTTTCGTAGTTTAGAAACAGGCAAAGAAACTTGGAAAAAAAGTTTTAATAAAGAAGAGGCAAATGGTAAAGGGTTGTTAGGAAATATAATGAGCTTAGCTGGCACTTTAACTGGTTTCTTTATGCTAGAAAGTGAGGCTAATAATGATGTAAGCGAAAACATAGTGTTGCATACTTCTAATTTAATATTTTGCTTAGATGGTAATAACGGCAATGAACTATGGAGAAAAGATTTTGGTAAAATGCTTTCGTATGCAATAAGAAGCGATGATGGGAAGTATTTATTTGTACAATACAGCGGCAATAAATTTAATTACTTAGATATGGCAACAGGAAAGGAAATGCTAGCTAATCCGTTAAAATTTAAATTTTACATTACTAAAGCTACAAAATTAAATGGCGGCTATATGCTCCTTACAGATAAAGGCTTTAATATTTTGCAAGACGATGGCACATTAAAATTTGATAAAAATGTAGGAAGAGATGTAAGAACATCGGAAGTATGGAAATTAGATGATGGTTACATACTTGCAAGCGACCCTAATGAGTTAATACGAAACTCAAGTGAAGAAGCAAAAACCAAATATGGCAAGTTAGATATTCTTAAAGTAAATGAAAACGGAGATAAACTATGGACTAAAAGTTTTGGTTTCAATGGTAAAATGTTTATGATAAAATCTGGGTTATTTGTATTTAATGATAACATGGCAGACTTATATAATTATACAGATGGTGGTTCAATGTGGGAAGGCAAAATAAGATTACAAGGTGAAACAACTTTTGGATATGATAGAGATAGTGCTTCAGTTATAGCTTACAGTAAAGGAAAAATAGAACGATTTAATTTGGCAGATGGTAGTTATAAAAATATCATTTCAGACTTTAAATTTAAAGAGAAGCTGGCAGATAACGACCAAGTATTTGTAAGTGCTATTAAAGAAGGTGTGTTTATGAATTCTAATCAAAACTATGCGTTGGTAAATTATGATGGAACAGTTATTTACAACAAAACTCTTGTAGATGCATCTGGAGTAAGCAGGCGTTTAAAAAAAGGAATACTCTTGGTAAGTGGCATAGTAGAACTTGTAGGTGCAGTAAAAATGGAAAGCGCAAAATATGATTATGCGAAAGGAATTAAAGATGGCACTATGACAAATGAACAAGCACAAAGGCTTGAAGAAAGATATAAGAAAGGCGACAAAATTCTAAGCATAGGAAAAGTAGGTGAAGGAGCTTACGACTTCTTAAACTCGTTTGACAAAAAAGGCACTTTGAGTTGGCAAACCTACACAACGCTTACCAACACAGGCTCTGGTATATCCGCAGTAGTAATTGATAAAGCTACTGGCAATGAAAAAAAGAGAGTAAAAATAAATGATAAAAACCCAATAACTTATGTAGATGATGTTACCAATACTTTATACATTGTAACAACATTGTTAGAACTAAAAGTGTTTGATCTAAATTAAAACGATAAAATATATTAGCATGAAATGGTATTTTCTTTTTTGCATATTAGTATTTAACAATTCGGGAAATGCGCAGATTAAAAAAATAATTGTATTAGAAGAAAAATTTAAGAACCTTAACAAATGGACAATTGAATCCAACAGCCCTGATCAATTTAAACTAAAAAGAGGAAGTTTATGGATAGATAATACACCTTCATTAAGTAATAAAGGAGGTAATAGGATAAGCAGAATATCTATACGTTTGAAAACTAAAATTGCTTGCAACTTTCAAGCAAGTGCTATTTTTAGTTTTCCTTGCATGAGCAATTCTGATACTACATATTTTCTTTTATTGTCCAATGATGCAGAAAGTCCTTTAAAGTCTATTCATAACTACATGAATATTACACAAGATATGCTAGGGCTTTATGCTGTGGGTTCTGGCTTTAAAGATTCTGTAGATATAAGGGTTATCAATATTCAAAATAAATTTAGGCAGATTATCAATTACAATAATAGAATAAGAATTCCTGTAAACAAATCGTTTGATATTACAATGAAACTTTAGTATGATGAACAATTAGAAATAGAGGTAAAAGAACAGTTTTCTAAATATACCTATAAAGCATTATCAATGGGATTAAACAATAATCCCAAAAATCATACGTATGAGTATTTAAGCAACATCAATATTGTAGCTAATCATTTTTCGGAAAATTATAAAGCAGGTGAAAAGCCAAAACAAACTTTTGTTTCTTTAGATGATGTTGTGGTAGAAGATAAACATTATTTAGAATGCAAAAAGTCTGCAGAAGGAGTGCAAGTGCCTCAAGTGAAATGCAATATTGCATTGGCAAGAATAAGTGGAAAATCTGTAACAGGCGAAACTAGTTTGTTGGTAGATGGGGATGCACATTGCAGCCAATATGATAAAATAGATTTATATGCTTCATTAGATACATCAGAATATATTGGTAAAACACAAATACCGCATATTATTACAATTGTGTACCCTAATGGTAAGAACATTTTGGTACCTTGTCTTAAAACAAATTTTATTGCAGAAGAAGTGGGAGTTTATACGATAATAATGTCGTTTAATAAAGAGGCTGGCAGCTGCGGCACTTTTTCGAAATATTTATATGTAATAGAAAGGCCTAAGCCTGTATTGCAAAATCTTGTGCAGATAGAAGCGTATAAAGATATTAATTGTAATGAAATAAAGGATATAAAAGAAGCATATGTTTATAATTATACATTAAAAATTAAAAACTTGCAAACAAATGCCATTACTACTTTTGATAGAAATACCAGAATTATTTTAGCAGATTTAGCAGAAGACCAGTATGAATTAGAATTTTTAGTGGCTAACAAATCGGGTATGAGAAAACGAGTAGTAAAAGTTGTAAAAATTAACAACACTACTAAGCTATTAGAAATAAAAATAAACAACTGCGAAATTGTAAAAGAAGTGGAAACTAAACTCAACGTATTATACAATAAACAATTACATAACAGTCCAATCTTTTCAAAATAAGATGTACTCAAAACTGCATATGATTTTGACAATTGTATTTGTTAATTTTTTTGTTATATTTATAAAGGAGTCACTGATTTACTTGCCCTCATTGGTGCTTTGAACCTGAGTAAACCATTATGTTTTATTTAATAACTATTCATATATTTTGGTAACTCAATCATATATTTGACTTAATGAGTTAAAAAATAAACAAATGCCTCGTTTGGTGTTCCCCTAAAAATTAGTGTTTTCAAATAATAATATTAAAGCCATAAAACCAAGGAAACTTCTAACGCTACTTTGCAGTGATAGTAATCGCATAAACTCAATATTATCAGCTTTTGTAGCATTACAACGTTAACCAATTTATGCAATTACATAATTTTCACTAACTTTACTTTTTTTGTGCAGTTTGGTATTGCATATTGCTATGTTAAACTGCTATTTTTAAAACTATTAATATTTTATTATGCCTATAAACTTTAGTGGAGAAAAATGGAAACCAGTAGAAATAAAAATTGAGCATAGCAATACCAATCGCTTGGAAGTTTCAAATTTTGGAAGGGTGCGTAGTATCAATGCAACTTCTAACTATAACATATTAGAAGGTTCAATGATAAATGGGTATAAAATAATTAGATGTAAATTTTACGCTAAAAGAACTGAAGAAGAAAGTAAAAAATTATTGGAACATCGAAATGTAATTATAAAATTTGAAAGGAAAATAGATCAAATTGAAATGTATGGTGAAAGTAAAGCTGATATAAAAGAAGCGAGGATACATCTTAGAGGTTTAAGAGAAACCCAAAGACAAAAAGTAGCAGAAGATTTAAAAAATAGGGCTACAAATTTTCATTGGCTAATACATAGATTAGTAGCAAATACTTTTTTAAAGCCCCCAACTTTAGACCAAACCATAGTTTCGCACTTAGATTATAACAAAATCAATAATAAGGCTAGTAACCTTAAATGGATGACAAGGGCTGAAAACTTAGCGCATCAAAAAGGAAGCCCAAACGTAATTGCAGAGTTAGAGAACAGGCGTGAAACAGTAAGAAAAAATGGAGGTGTTACAAAACTAACCGTTACCAAAGTAATGTTACTTAAAAAATTAATAAATGAGGGTAAAGACATAAAGGCTTTAGTAAAACAATTTAAAGTAACTGATACACAAATTTTAAGAATAAAGCGTGGAGAAAACTGGAGTGATATACCTGCCGCTAAATAGTATTTAAATAGTGTGTAAAAATTTGTGTTGTAATAATTTTTTAAAAAATTGATTTCTAAAATACATTTAATTCATTATACAAGGTATCTCTTTCTACAGCGGTTCGTTTTACTTGTTTTATAAGCATCACAAGTTCTTCTGTAGTCATTGTTGGAGACTGCTCCTCACTACCAGCCATGCTATATATTTTAGTTGAGTCATCTATAGTACCATCAATATCATTTACCCCAAAAGATAAACTTAGCTGTGCATTTTGCCTACCAAGCATTGGCCAATATGCTTTAATGTGAGAAAAATTATCTAAGTAAATTCTTGCAATTGCATACATACGCATATCTTCTGTGATAGTACTTTCTGCTATATGGCTCATATCATTGTTGCTATTGCGAAATTTTAGAGGAATAAAAGTATTAAAACCTTTGGTCTTATCTTGCAAATTCCTCAGTTTATTCATGTGGTCTATACGATGTTCATATTTTTCAATATGACCATAAAGCATAGTTGCATTGGTGTGCATATCTAGCTTATGTGCAGTTTCGTGTATGTGTAACCAACCTTCACCTGTTACTTTATCAGCAGCTATTTCTTTACGAATATCTTCATGAAAAATTTCTGCACCACCGCCAGGCAATGATTGTAGCCCTGCATTTTTTAAAGCTAGCATTCCTTCTTCCACCGTCATTTTAGCTTTGCGAAACATATAATCCAATTCTACAGCAGTAAAACCCTTTACATGCAAGCTAGGCCTATGCGCATGTATTTTTTGTATTAACTCAATAAAATATGCCATATTCATTTTTGGGTGCACGCCGCCTACAATATGTACTTCTGTAATCGGTTTGCCGTCATAGGTTTTTACAATATCCAGCATTTGGTCTATGCTTAGCTCCCAGCCCTCTTCTTTGTGCGCATATAATTTTGAATAAGAACAAAATTTACAACTAAATACACAAACATTGGTCGGCTCAATATGAAAATTTCTATTAAAATATGTTTTATTGCCATGCAGTTTTTCTCTGATAGAATTAGCCAAAGCACCTACAAATGGTAAATCTGCTTTTTCAAAAAGTACCAAACAATCTTCATCTGATATTCTAATGCCATCTTTTACTTTTTGGGCAATTTTGGCTAATAAAACATTTTTTGTGGCGTTAATAATTATATCTAAAGAATTAGTCATATTATAATTTTTGCAAATTTACGAAAGTACAAATGAGTAGGGATTGATTTAAGCATATTTATAATAAACGCAAAAGGAAATTGTGAGCAAATAAAATTTAAAAATATTTTAAATATCTACCCAAAGAAAAAATAACAAAGAATAATAGAAGTTATAATACCTACCAAATCTGCCAGCAACATAGCGCCAACGGCGTACCTAGTATTTTTTACACCTACTGCGCCAAAATATACCGCCACTACGTAAAAAGTAGTATCAGAAGACCCTTGTAAAATGCAAGATAATCTGCCTGCAAAAGAATCTGGTGTTGTACCCATTGCAGAAACCATCATACCCCTTGCAGCACCACCACTAAAAGGTTTTACGAGTGCTGTAGGTAAGCCATCTACAAAACGGGTATCTAAACCAATAGCTGTAAAAAATGTGCGGAGTCCATCTAAGATAATATCGAAAACGCCGCTTGTTCGAAGTAAAGAAATTGCTACTAACATTCCTACCAAATAAGGAATGATTCTAATAGCAGTTTCAAAGCCACCTTTTGCACCAGTAATAAATGAGTCAAATACATCTATTTTTTTATAAATACCTCCAAGTACAATTAAAATAAATATGAGCAGTATTAAACCATTGCTTAATGCGCCAGAAAAAAATTGTAGGCTATCTGTATCTAAGGTTTTTAGATAAATTAGCAGTAATAAAATGATACCCGTAATACCAAATACCCAAAGCAAAATGGCAGGCTGAAATACATTTATTTTTTGCTTAAATGAGATTATAAGCATGGCTGCAATAGTAGCTACAAAAGTTGCTATCATGCAGGGTATAAAAATATCTAACGGGTTTGAAGCTTTGGCAGCTGCACGCAGTGCTATAATGCTTACTGGTATAAGCGTAAGACCGCTTGCGTGCAAGCATAAAAACATTATTTGTGCATTGCTGGCTTTATCTTTTTCTGCATTTAAAGTTTGCAAACTTTCCATTGCTTTTATACCAAAAGGAGTTGCTGCATTATCTAATCCTAATAAATTTGCCGAAAAATTCATCATCATATGCCCTACCGCTGGATGCCCTTTTGGAACATCAGGGAAAATTTTTGAAAAGAAAGGACTTATTATTCTGCTTAATAAATTAATACCGCCTGCATTTTCTGCAATAGATAAAAAGCCCATAAATAATGCCAACAAGCCAATGAGCCCAATACATAGCTTTACGGCACTATCACAGGTTTCTACAACTCCATTGGCAGCTTGTATTTTATAAGTGAAATATTTACCATCTGCTTTTTTTATGGTGCTAAGACCATTGTTTGTGTCTATCTTTTTTAATAAAAGCGATGCTGCAATTTTTGTATCTATTTGTGTAGAGTCTTTTGTAAAAACTTTTATAGTATCACCAGCTTTACCAGTAACCATATTGGTAAAAATATTTTTATTGCCAAAGTTGGGAAAAATAAAACCTTTTATGCAAGCTAGACTTATTGCTAAAATTATAAATGCAGACCAAATACGAGATAATGCCATTAAGTTAGATTTTTTACTTTTTTATTTTAGAAGTGAGTGTAAGGATTAAGATTTATGCATAAATAATTTTGTAAATTATGAATTTAATTTTAAATGTTTTAAATAGTTTTTCTTCATCGCCTAAGGCCTTCCTTCGATATTTTATGTAGAGGGTTAAGCACAATATTATTAAAATTATTATCCAATAGGTTTTACACTATTTTGTGCAATGCATTGCATATAGAATGATAAGGCTAGATTTTACTAATTGGAAATTTTTTATTTTATTACTGCGTTATCTAATACATAATTAAAGATGAATAGAGATGTATTGATAAAATGTGCGACGCCTATGAAGATGACCATAGCTGCTTCTTTGCCTGCTTACAAATATTTATAAAAGCGAAGCTTTATTTTTTTTCTAATAGCATATCGCTGTAAGAATTTTTAATAAAGTCGCTTGCTGGTATTTGAAAAAAATTTGCATAATAGTTACACTGTTCTTGCAATTTTTCTTTTTCAACACTTCCGTTATTATCTATTGCTTCTACTTCTATGGCACGGAGCGCGCAAGCTCCTCGGTTTCCTTCGCGGATTTGATAATGCCGAGTCCGTCGCGAAGCCACTGCACCGCCGCGCC
>JANXOQ010000035.1 GCA_025357775.1 Ferruginibacter sp.
TAGTAAGCACTACCATTACCAGCCCAGTAACCCAATTGCTAACCCCTGTAGTAAATGGCGATACTTCTAAATATACTGTTAGCGGCGGAGTTTTCCCAGCAGGTTTATTAGGTACAAGCTACTTTGAAGACCAAGAAACGATAACCATTACCCAAGTTATAAAAGTAACAAACTGTGTAGGGCTAGCAAGTGGCAATAAATATCGTACGGTGTTTGGTTGTATAAACACACCTAGCTGCCAGGTAGCAGAGCATGCAGTAGTTTTAAATTTAGCCAATGGTATACCTAACTTAGATTTTACATTTTTGGAAAAGGTAGCTCCTTCATTATGCCAAGAGGGTAAAATGATTTATAGAATGACCAATACAGGTACAGAAACTACGCCGGGTGCTGGATATGCACGTATAAACCAGTTAGACAAAGGATTCGGAGGAGGTTATGCTAATACTTATCCAGATGCAGGTAATAGAAACTTTACTTATACAAGTTACAGCTTTAGAAATGGAGCAGATAGCGCAGGGCCAGGCGCAATAAATGTGGATTATTTTTTATCAATACCAAAAACAGCGCTAACAACAAACTACGATGGTGTAGGCAAGGGTTTAGAAGACTTAGACGGAGATGGCTTATATAATGACCTAGCAGTAGGCCAATATGTAGATGTGGTATTTACCTTTAAGCGTATAAGTATAAACACAACAATTTGTCCGTTTGAAGAAGGTTACAATATACCCCGGATGGGCGCATTTTTTAATGGCCAATGTGGTGGAGCACTTACACGAACAGTAAATAATGTTGGCAACGGTTATGAAATTGTAAATTATCGTCAAGCACCAATGCAGGCCTCAGGACCTACAGATTTAAACCCTGGGCAAACAGGTGTTTATTGTTTTAGTTCAGGTTATTTTACAGGTGGTTGGAAAGCTGGAGGTGCATATGTGCATAAAATAGCAATACCAAAATCTTTGGTTTACACAGCAGGCAGTGTAACCTCAAGCGGTGGAGCAGGCACTATAGCAAGCGATATAAAAATAGTAGGAGCTGGGCTTACAGATACAATTGTAATAGTACAAACTGGAACAGATAATTATCAAATATGTGTACCACTTACCTTGGTATGCCCAACGGTACAAAATAATATAACAGTAGACGAAAACTTTTTCTTTAGAATGGATGCAAGCTGCACAGACGAATTACTAGAATGTAAATCAAGAAGTACAGTAGCACATTGCCCACAACCATGTAGCAAGGCAATGACAACAGTAGCAGCAAGTGCGGAGCGTACAACATTTGGCTGGACAAATTCAACAAAAGCAGCAAAAGTAACCAAAAACACCGCAGGCGTACTTACCAATAGAGCTTACCCATGTGACTCGGTATTGGTAACAGTAAAAGGCGCAGCAATATTTAATAGAGCAACCGATACCTATGGTGCACAAGTAAGTTGGGATAATATATTTGGAAACAACGCACTTACATACGGTACAGGTTATTTTAGAATAGTAAGAGGCGGAGTAGAAACAATATGCCCAGCAACAACAAACACAACAACAGTAGCATCTGGCAAAGTTGTGAGTGAAGTAAAGTTTAACCCAAGTGCATGCCTTGGCAGTTTACAAGCCAATGATAGTGTACAGTTTTATGGCAAGTATACAGTAAATAAAGGTATACTAGGTACAAAAACATTGATGAGTGGTTTTAGGGCTTTTGTATTTGCCGACAGCTTAAACCTAGCCATAGATAAACAAAGTTGTGATAATTGGGGTATGGATATGACCTTAAGTTCTCCTGGAGAATATTCATTAACAGGTAATGGCGCTTTTACATGCGGTGCAAACCAAATTAACATAGGTAGTTTGAATACAGATATAGATCCTGATGATGATTTTCCAAATGAATATCGCCCATGGTATGATATTAAAAAGGTTGAATACATCATACTACCTAATAAAATAGCACTAGATAGTGTAAAATACATTATAGGTGCAGACACTTATAATTATAATTATGTAGCACCCAATAATACAGCAATAGTAAGTGCTGGGGCATCATTAGAATTACCTGGTTACAATAGCTATATAGTAAACAACCCCAATGATGGTAGTTGGATACCAAAAGACAGGGGTTATAACTGGAGTTGTTGCTATGGAAATGGTCTATCATTATATGTTACGCCAACATGTAAAACAGACCCATATACAAGCGTATACGCTCATGTAACGTATGATAAATATGCGTACAACGACTGGTCTGCAGCAGCGTGTGTAGAATCAGTAAAAGGTCCTTTAGTAGGTGCAGGCTATACCTTTGTAACACCCGCATTATCAGCTACCAGTAGCAGTATAAATGCAGTAACAAAGAATTATAGTTTTGATTTTGCGGTAAGCAATACCACCCTAACGCTGGCAAAAAATGTATGGATAGGTTTTAGAAACCCGAGCGGAGCTATTACCAAAATAGACAGTTTAAAAAATATAACAGATGGCATAACAGTACCATTAACAAACTATGGCAGTGCAGACAGTGCATGGACAGCAACAGGTTTTAAAAACAACGCCAGTGGCAACAACGATTTAGGAAGTGGCGGTCTTAAAAACTTTAGGGTATATGTAGATGGTTCATCTTGCGTAAGAGATAGCATACAAGTAATAGTAGGTTGGGATTGTGCAAGTTTACCTACATCGCCTGCAAATTATACCTGTACTACATTTACTAGTTGGTTATATAGTAATGTTGCCAATACAGGTATTAGTTTACAAGCATTTAACTCAGCTACCGCACAAGATTTATGTAACCCAATAACAATAAGTGCAGCTTTTAGAACAACAGATTTAGGACATGCATATAGAGATAGTATAAGAGCAAACTTACCAACAGGTCTTACATACATACCAGGGTCAGCGGAATACAGATACCCAGCAGGAACAGGTGCATGGACACCCATTACCCCTTCTGCAGGAACAGGTGTAATATTTAGCCTAGCAAATGCAGTAGGAGTACAAGGCTTGAATGGTACAGCAGATGCAACAGCAAACAACGACAAAATAGAAGTACGTTTTAATGGACAAGCCAATTGTAACTTTACAAGTGGGAGCAGGGTATCGTTTAGAGGATTTGCAAAATCGCCGTGCGGAGCAGGTTTAACAACTGCAACACAGTTTACAAGCCCAATAGCAATAGCAGGTATACCAACAAATCTTACCAATTATATCGTAAGCCAAACAATAGAAAATGCCAACGATTGTGAAAAGAAGACGGTGAGGAACATGAGTTTGACAATTACAAACCCAAGCACTACGCTTACTGTTGCCGCTACTGAATCAATCAGAGTTGTATTACCAATAGGCGCATCATATGTGTCAGGAAGCACAACGAACCCAGGCGGTTGCACATCGTTTCTTGGTTCGCCTTCATCATTGGCATTTGGAACGCCAGGCGCTACAGGCGATACATTAAAGTGGGATATGCCTGCAGGATTAGGACAAAACGCAACAATTTGTGTAAATTATAAAATAAATGTGTTGGATAATTGCGACCCTAATGATGTAATAGCGTTTACACAGTTTGCAGCACCAGTAACTTGTACAGGTGGCCCTTATGGACCAGTAGTTTGTACAGGTTTACAAATAATTACAGGAGAAGATGATAAAACGTTTAACCCACCAGTAAGACCAACATTGTTAATAACTAACATTATAAGAGATGTTGTTGTATCAGCAGGAGCACCAAATGTACAATCAAATGTAACAGCAACAGTACAAAATACATCAGCAATACCATATACTGGTAACTTGTATGTAGACTTTTACCTAATAAACTGTGATGGTAGTGGTACAGCAACCTTTATACCAGGCAGCACAAAAACTATAACAGGCGGTATACCAGCAAATGGTCAAGTTACATTTGTATCTCACCCAGTGGTAGCAGATACAACAGGTGGCAACGGTAAAAAATGTATAATGGCAAGAATACAGAGAGCAAGTGAAAGCTTGGGTAACCCTGTAAGCTGTGTATGTTCACCAACACAAACAATAAACCTTAGCCCATTGCCAATAAACTTTAGTTTGTTTACTGCAAGGCCAGTAGGTGCATCAGCACAGCTTAACTGGACTTTGGCAAACGACAACGAAGCAAAGCAATATGAAGTAGAGCACAGTACAGACGGTAGAAAATTTGTAACAATAGCTACAATACCAGCAACCAATGCAGGCAGCTATAGCTACTTACACACTATACCAAGTATAAACAATGTGTATAGAATAAAAGCCACTTCATTAAACGGTAAAGTAAATACGAGTGTGTTAAGGATAGTAAACTTTGTAAAGGGTGGTGGAATAGCAATTTACCCTAACCCAGCAAATACGGATATATCTGTAAGATTCCCTGCAAGTTTAATAAACAAAACAGCCAGCCTTATGATATATGCAGCAGACGGTAAAAAGGTATTGACAGCTAGTTATAAAAACCTTAGCCAAGTAGAGCCAATAAATATAGCTTTACTAGCAAGCGGAGTATATAATGTAATAGTAATTACAGATGGAGAAACTTATAACACAAAGTTGGTTGTAAGTAAGTAAATAAAATAAGTTTAAGTTTTAAAAAAGCCCTGCTTTCATTTATGAAGGCGGGGCTTTTTTGTAATTTGGTTTGGAGGTTAGTAACCCCATCAATTAAAATTGTACATCGTCTATAGAACAATGTCATGCTGAGCTTGTCGAAGCACTTACGTAAGGCATTAAACTCTTCATTAACAAGAATAGGCATTTTTAATCATTAATGGTATTCGTTTGTATTGGTTAGTGGGCATAACAACTGAAAATATATTCTAAAAAATTAGGGTATTACAAATATTGAAAGATTATTGATGAAAAGCTGAATTTGTCGAATGCCAGCCTAAGCTTGTCGAATGTCAGCCTGAGCCTGTCGAAGGCGGGTTTCTTTGTTCTTATTGCGTATCATGGCTGTTGCAGCTATGGAAATAGAACTTCTTCTGCTTGGGAACAGAAGCTGCTTCAAAAATAAAAATTGAAGTTAAAAACTAATGTTTAATGTTGTTTCTAAAGTTCTAACAAAATCTGAACAGATTTACAAATGCTCACTGTTATTCCTTCCGACCAATTTGCACAAAACCCAATCAGAATTGCATTTTTAGAGGTTTTCTATTTCTTCTTCTGTTAATCCAGTTAATTTTGAAAGGTCTGAATTAGATAATCCTAGCTTTCGCCCTTGTTTTATAACTTCAATCTTCCCTTTAATTTCCCCTTTTTTTTCAGCAAATTCTATTCTGCCTAAGTCGTCTGCTTCTTTTAAGGAAGCTCTTATATAATCATCTAATTCTTCCTTTGTCCAATTTTGTTGATTGGCTTCGGTATATGCTTCTTTCAAACCTTCGTCTTTTACACTTTCTGGCATTAGAGTTAAGTTTTCAGCATTCTTTATAAAATAAGTCCATTGGTCAATGCTGGTTTCTAACTGTTCAATTGTTTTGTTAAACTTGGGTAATTCAATAAAGTTAAATTCAACGTCTTGTATAACTTGTTCTTTGGTTTCAACGTCTAAAACTTTGTGTCTGCTGTAATAATTTGCATTTTGTTTGCTAATTTCAAATTCAAGAATTCCAATAAAATACACTGGTCTTAGCTTGCTGTATTTTACAGCTTTATCAATTTGAGAAACGTAGCCTTGGGAAGTATAGTAAAGTATTCTTTTGTGAAAATAGTCAAACTCTGCGACTTGCATTTCTACAATAAAAATGTTTCCTTTTTCGTCTTTAGCTTTTACATCAACGATTGTAGATTTTCCACCACTAAGTTTGCCTAATTGATAAGGATTAATAATTTCAACATCAATTATTTGTTCATTTTTTGGTAAATCAATAACAGCATTTAGAAAAGAAATCAAGGATTTTTTCTTGCTATCGTTTCCAAATATTTTCCTAAACGCTATGTCATTGGTTATGTCTACGAATTTCATAGTACAAATTTAACATAAATTGTCCAAGTTGTAGTATTGAGAGCTGTCATTTTGCATTTCTGCTAACGGCTAGATTTTTTTGGCAAGTTGGTAATTAGTATTCCTTATGACCATAACCAAAGCTGGGATATGTACAAATGCTCATGTTAGGCACAATGCAGCGACAAAACCTCAAAATCGAACATTTAGACAAAATAGACAGAAATAATTTGTAAATTTGCTACATATAAGTTTAAATGGCAAACAATAAAATGAAAGCAAAATATTTAAACCCTTTTACAGACTTTGGATTTAAAAAAATCTTTGGTGAAGAAGCAAGTAAACCACTACTTCTTGACTTCTTGAATGCTTTATTGCCTCAATCTAACAAAATTGTTGACTTAACATTTAAAAATAACGAACAACTTGGACAAACAGACTTTGATAGAAAAGCCATTTACGATATCTATTGCGAAAATGAAAAAGGAGAAAAATTCATAGTTGAACTACAAAAAGCCAAACAAAATTATTTCAAAGAAAGAACTGTTTACTATTCAACTTTTCCAATTAGAGAACAAGCAGAAAAAGGGGAATGGAACTACAATTTGAAAGCGGTTTATTGCATTGGCATTTTGGACTTTACTTTTGACGACTATGAAACCGAACCTGAAAAAAGCGAAGTAGTTCATACAGTAAAACTTAAAAACCAAAACGGCAGGACGTTTTACGACAAATTGACTTTCATATATCTTGAAATGCCAAACTTCAAGCAAACAGAAAATCAATTAAAAACTCGTTTAGACAAATGGCTATATTTCATCAAACATTTGGAGGACTTCCAAACCATACCAAGTATATTTTCAGACGAAGTTTTTACTCAAGCCTTTGAGAAAGCAGAATTGGCAAAACTAGGGCAGGATGATTTATTTAATTATGAAATGAATTTGAAAGTGTACAGAGATTATAAAAGTACAATTGACACAGCTTTTGACGAAGGCAAACTTGAAATGATTAGAGCTTTCAAAAATGCAGGTGCTTCTATAGACACAATAATTCAAGCGACAGGGCTAACCAAAGAAGAAGTCGAAAATCTCTAACAAGATTCACTGTGCTTAACATTGGGCTTTGTGCAAGTTGGGTGGAAGGAATAACAATCGGCTTTTAGTTTTTTATTGTGCTTCAGCTCGGGCTTGATTAGCATCGCCGAACTTTAGAAATTAACTTGTACATTTATTTTTCAATCAGCTTCAGTTCCTGGCAGAAGAAATTATATTCCCCTACTTTCAAAAAACCCTTCGTTGGAAGAAAAGCATTTTAAAGGTTTTCTATTTCGATTTCTGTTAGCCCTGTTAATTTTGAAAGGTCAGCATTAGATAAGCCTAATTTTCGTCCCTGTTTTATAACTTCAATTTTCCCTTCAATCTTCCCTTTAATTTCCCCTTTTTTTTCAGCAAATTCTATTCTGCCTAAGTCGTCTGCTTCTTTTAAGGAAGCTCTTATATAATCATCTAATTCTTCCTTTGTCCAATTTTGTTGATTGGCTTCGGTATAAGCTTCTTTCAAACCTTCGTCTTTTACACTTTCAGGCATTAGAGTTAAGTTTTCAGCATTTTTTATAAAATAAGTCCATTGGTCAATGCTGGTTTCTAACTGTTCAATTGATTTGTTAAACTTGGGTAATTCAATAAAGTTAAATTCAACGTCTTGTATAACTTGCTCTTTTGTTTCAACGTCTAAAACTTTATGTCTGCTGTAATAATTTGCATTTTGTTTACTTATTTCAAATTCAAGAATTCCAATAAAATATACTGGTCTTAGCTTGCTGTATTTTACAGCTTTATCAATTTGAGAAACGTAGCCTTGGGAAGTATAGTAAAGTATTCTTTTGTGAAAATAGTCAAACTCTGCGACTTGCATTTCTACAATAAAAATGTTTCCTTTTTCGTC
>JANXOQ010000047.1 GCA_025357775.1 Ferruginibacter sp.
ACTTAGATGAGTATTGTTACAGGTTTAATAGAATAAAATCATTCGAAAGTATTTTCCATAATATTACTTGTAGAATGATTAAACATAAACCTGTTTATTTAACACAATTAAAAATGGAGTAAGTAAATGCCTACTTCAATCGAAATTTATATTCAAAATATATAATTCGTTTATCATGCTATAAAAACTAATCGAATGGGGAAATTTTCTTGAAAAAAAACGAGTAAGATTAGGCAAAGCTCAATTAGAAATAGCAAGATTTTTAGTTATAAGTGACCTCACTATACGAAATATTGAAAAAAGAAAAAGGTAGTATATAACTTGCAAAGTGGCTAAAGATATGCTATGCACTAGGCCATAATTTAGATTTATACATAGAACGAATGAGGGTTGCTATTTAAGTTATAATTTCAAAAAAACATATTTTCATTTTTACAATGATAAATTAGGAAGATTGAAAACGGATAAAGTTAGTTAACAAAAAACTTTCAGCTTATGCCGTGGTATGTATCTTCAATTTGGAGTGAGTAACGAAACATTTTGGAAATAAAAAAAGCAAATGAAAATTATAGCCATGATACCAGCACGCTATGCTGCAACTCGTTTTCCTTATAAACTAATGCAACCACTTGGAGGCAAAACAGTAATACGTACTACTTACGAAAATACGGTTGCTACTAATTTGTTTGATGAGGTATTTGTAGTAACAGACCATGAAATAATTTTTGATGAAATAACCAGCCATGGCGGCAAAGCTATAATGAGTATTGCGAAGCATGAAAGTGGCAGCGATAGAATTGCAGAGGCTGTAAAAAATATGGAGGTAGATATTGTACTAAATGTACAAGGCGATGAGCCTTTCGTACATAAAGAAATACTGGCAGCATTGTTAAACAGTTTTAAAAATGATAATGACGAAAAAATACAAGTAGCATCTCCCATAAAAATAATTACCAATAAACAAAAAATTGAAAATATTAATATTGTAAAAGTATCGGTAGATAAAAATATGAATTCGTTGCTTTTTAGTAGAAGCGTAATTCCTTATCATAGAGAGCAAAGTATTACGCCTACATACTACGAGCATATTGGTGTATATGCATTTAGAAAAAATGCGCTTTTACAATTTACAACCTGGGAAATGACGCCACTAGAAGCTGCTGAAAAAATTGAATGCCTTAGATACCTAGAAAACGGTGTGCCATTAAAAATGGTTTTAACAGAAGGAGAAATAATAAAAATAGATGTGCCAGAGGATTTACAAAAAGCGGAAGCATATTTGAAAACAATTTCCTAATATTTGTAAAATAAACGTAATGAAAAATTTATTAGAAGAAGCAACCTATATTGAACTTACTAGTCGCTTACAAAAACTACAACCAGATAGCAAAGCTCTTTGGGGTAAAATGAATGTAGCGCAAATGCTGGCGCATGTAAGTGAAGCGTATAAAGTACCTCTTAGTGATACTGCTGTCCCAAGAATGTTTATTGGTAGGTTAATAGGCTGGGCGCTTAAGCCAATGATGTATAATGATACAGCTTGGAAAAAAAACTTACCAACTGCCCCTAGTTTTATTATTACTACTGAAAAAGATTTTCACAAAGAATTGCTTGGTCAATTAACTTTAGTTGACAAATTTTACAAAGCAAAACCCGAAAATATTGGACGCCACCCTCACCCAATGTTTGGAAACTTTACTACAGAACAATGGGGAAAAGCAATGTATAAACATTTAAACCATCACCTGGAGCAGTTTGGGTTGTAATTATTTTTGAAAGTGAAAATGTTTGCTATTCGTTTTGTATAATTTTTATAAAATCACTCTAACCAAGCGAGTGTTATTCTCTCATTATTATATTTCTGTTACCATAATATTTTATTAGTCAATGATTTTATAAACCCTGCAAAAGGTTAATAGAACGATACTCTACTGTCAATACATAGATGGTTGTAAAAATAGTAGCACCCTCATCTGGTAGGCTACTTTGAATTGTTAAAAGCATTTTTGTAAACAGAGATTTTTTGGATTTTAAATGAAAGACTCAAACAGACCAAAACTTATTTATGTAAAAAAAGTAAAGCATTATCGGCTTTACTTCCTTAAACTTCCAAAAAAATTAAGTGGCGGGTGGGTACATCCGCCACTTAATTAAAACTCTTACTTTTTTATAAACATTTGTTTAGTTTTTTTATCATTTACATTTATAGTAAAAACGTATGTACCTGCTTTTAAAAATGCTACATTTTCATTTAAACTATACCCACCTACATATTCTAAGTTTTCTACTTTATTCCAGAGCATTTGCCCAGCTGTATTATAAATTGCATATGTAGCATTTCCTTTTGTAGGCACGCTAAAAGAAACCGATAAATTATTTAAAACAGGGTTTGGATAAAAATTATTAATAGAAATACCATCTTTACCATTTGGATTTTTGTATAGCCTTATAACATTACTGTATTTTAAATTCCCTGAAATATCTCTCACTTTAATTCTATAATAAAAATTTTGTACACCTAAAGGAGAATAATTAAAGTTATATTTTGTATTTATACTTCCAGAAACATTTCCAACTTTTGCAAATTGTAGTCCATTTGTAGATGCTTCTACCTCAAATTGCGAACCTATAATTTGGTCATCGTATTCCCAATTAAGTTTTACATCACTACCTGCCCACACTCCTTTAAGTTTAAAATTATCAAGCGGTAAAATGGAGGCAGCTGTTTGTGTCCAAAGCCCTCTACCATGTGTTGCTGCTGCCACCATACCATCTAGCGGTCGATATTGAAGCATATCAGTACGCACAGCGGGGAAGGTTGGGCTAGCTGTCCAAACTGTGCTTGCACCATTTACCAACGATGTTACCCATATACCGGCCTCAGTAGCTAAAATTGCTTTTGTATTATTGCCTGGTGCAAACATGCACCAACGCACGGGCATGTCAGGCAAGTTGCCATCTATGTTTGTCCAAGATGTACCACCATTTGTACTTACCCATACTTGTTGTACTCCATAGTTGGAATAAGTAGCCATTAAATTATTTTCATTTGTACCAATTGCCACACAAGATATAGAACCTAATGTAGATAGATTAGCGGTAATATCTACCCCAGCTGCACCTGTGGCTACAGCTTTAGCATTGTCTACATAGCAAAGTTTTGCATTATTGCCATAAGTGCCCATGTATAACCTGTTTGATGTGTATGGTGAGACAGTTAATGCAGAAACATTTTTACCTGCAAGTGCAGAAATTGTAACAGCATCAGTAGCGCCTGCACCGCCTGCTTGTGGGTTAGTCCATCTAAAATAGGTGCCGCCAGTGTTTGAACAATACAAAACATTGGCATTATCATCATAATCTGTTGGGTTTATAAACTGACCAGTATTAGAATTAAAGTTGTAATAAGCCCAATTAGCACCTCCATCATAACTTACTCTATAATTATTAAAAATGTAAGAACATATTTGATATTGAGGTTCGTTTTTGTCAATATGTACAAAACAACCATCACCTCCTAAAACCTCAGTGGTGTAGGATAACCCTGGGTCAGAAAATGAATGACTTCCATTATCTTGCGCCCCTGCTAAAAAATAGTTTAGTGAAGTAGGATGCATTGCACATGAATAAAATTGCTTTATCCGAAGTCCTTCGTTTTTATCAACAATTGTAGTTCCACCATTTGATGAGTAAAATATACCGCCATCATTAGCAAATAAAACTTTGTTTCCCCCATCATACCAAATTATTTTGTGATGGTCTGCATGTAAATATTGCTGTGGACTACCATACCATTGCGTAAGTTTTGTCCAAGTTGTTCCTCCGTCTATTGTTTTATAAGTATCTAGCCCACCAATTATACACTGGTTTGCATTTGCAGGGTTTATTTCTATGGTTATTGAATACCAGCCTTGTCCATTAGCCCAATTTGTTGGTGGCTGTCCACCTGTAGCTCTCCAATTTGCACCACCGTCAGTAGATTTATATATTGTTGGTATTTGGTCATTTCCATCTACAGGCATTGCAAATAACGTGTTACCATTCACAGCTATTTCAGCCCGATTGTTAAACGAAGGAAAAGCAACTGCAGGAGATGTGAAACCACCTGATGCAACCGTGCTTGGATTATCAGTGTATCTGTAAGATTGAGAACTAAAAATTCCACCAACTACATGTAATCTTCCAGCAGCCGTTGTAGAACTTATTTCTAAATCGCAAATTCTATTACTCATACCTGTAGGAGTAATATTTACCCAAGCATTACCACCGCTAGCCTTTGTAGAACGCAATAGACCATTACCATTCGTGGCTAAATAAATATTGCCTTGGTAATCGCATAAAATATTTGTACTATAAAAATAATTGGTTGTAGATGTTAATAATCCCCACGAAACACCCCCATCTGTACTTTTAAAAACACCTACACCAGCAACTGCATCAGCATTATAAAAAGCTTCTCCTGTACAAAAGTACATAATATTACTATTTGTAGGATCTTGTGTAATAGCTGTAACTGCAAGGTTACTAAGATTATCGTTTACCATTATCCAGTTTGGATTAGCTGCTGTAATATCATTTGTCTTCCACAATCCTCCATTTACACCACCAATAAACACCGCTTTACCTGTAGCATCTGATGCATCTACCATTACAGCTCTAATCCTACCTGATGTTGATGCAAGGTTTGCAGGGTCTCTAGAATTACCATAAGGCCCAGATATATCTTTATTTGGACCACGTTCTACCCATGTGCCTGCTAATACTGTGCCACCCGATAATTTTTTAGAAGAAACAGATGCATCAATTGCAACTAGTAATCTGTCTGTAGGTACATATCCTAGTACAGGATCTTTAGTTCTTTCAAACTCAAATTTTGCAGCTTTGTCGGGTCCATCATACATATCAAACTCTTCCTCTTCATGAAGCTCATTTTTTTTACTATTATTTTTTTGGCTACAACTTTGTACTAGTAAGAAAGATACAGCTATGCAAAGTATTAAAATTCTTTTCATTTTTTTTATTTTATAAGTTTCAAATTAAGATATTTACGACATTAATTATTAAAGGTATTTATCTCCTTTCTTTCTCTTTACCTCTGCTACATATTCTTTTATTTCTTGCTCTTTATCTTTTTTGCAAATGAGTAATACATCATTTGTATCTACAATTATAAAATCATCAAGCCCTTGCAAAACTACCAATTTATTATCGGGCACTTGTACCATATTTTTAGTGGCATCAAAAACTATTACTTCATTGCCACTAACAGCATTTTCTAAATAATCCTTTTCTATGGTTTCATAAGCACTTTTCCATGTTCCTAGGTCACTCCACCCGAAGGATGATGGTATTACGTATACATTATCTGCCTTTTCCATTACAGCATAATCTATAGAAATATTTGTACAAAGTGGATAAATATTTTCTATGGTTTCTTTTTCTTCAACTGTATTGAGTTTATCCTTCGCTCCATCAAATACTTCATGCAGCTCAGGAGCATTTTTTGCAAAGGCGTTTATAATGTTTTTTACTTGCCATACAAAAATACCTGCATTCCATAAAAAATCACCACTAGCTACAAAAGTTTTTGCCAATGCATTGTCTGGTTTTTCTGTAAATAATTTTACTTTAAAAATATTATCTCCAACAGATAAAGATTCATATTGTATATAACCGTACCCTGTGTTTGGGTTAGTAGGTTTTATACCAAGTGTAATTAAAGCTTTTATGTGAGAAGTAAAATGCAATGCTTTGGTGCAGGTATCTATAAATGAATTGGTTTCAGTGATTAAGTGATCAGCTGGGGCACATATTAAATTAGCATTTGAATCTAGCTGGTATAATTTATATGAAATATATGCAATACAAGGTGCCGTATTTTTTCTGCTTGGTTCACATAAAATATTTTGAGTAGCTACATCAGGGAGTTGCTTTTTTACAATGTCTTCATACTGGGCAGCAGTTACTATAAATATATTTTCTATGGGTATAAAAGTAGCAAATCTGTCAAATGTAGATTGTATAAGTGTTTTTCCGACACCTAAAATATCTAAAAATTGTTTGGGCATATTTGTTCTACTCATCGGCCAAAACCTGCTCCCAATACCTCCTGCCATTATTGCTACGTAATTACTTTTATTCATTTTATTATTTTATAAATACACTTATTAAAATCTCTGGCAGAAAGCTTGTCGATTATTGAATTACTTACACTTCTAAAAACTGCACTTAATTCTTTTGGCGTTTGCACCAGTAAGCACGAGAACAAATATTTGCAAAAATGCCTTTAAATATTTTTATGTTATCTCTCAAACTATTTTTGTTAAATGTGTTGCGCTCTATATTTTTTAAAAAACAACAAAAAAATAACAAAGAAATTAAAATGGCATTTTTTACTAAACAGTTTTTGAAATATTAAATTATACCTTCTCTCAATAAATCGTGTATATGTAGTATGCCAGTGTAAATATTGTTTTCTACTACGAGCAGTTGGCTTATATTATTTGTCTTCATAATATGTAAAGCCTCCACAGCTAATGTGTCAAATTCTATTGTTTTTGGGCTGTTACTCATAATATCCTTCGCTAATATTTTATTAAAGCTGTCATATTTTTCAAACATTCTTCTTATATCTCCATCTGTTATAATACCTTTAATATTATTGTTATCGTCTAAAACAGCAGTACTCCCTAGTCTATTTTTAGATATTTCTACTATAACTTTTTTTACATCCTCCTTCGTATAAACAACAGGTTTTTGATGAAATTTTATTAAATCTATTACACGTAAATACATTTTTTTTCCTAACGTTCCTCCAGGATGATATTTAGCAAAATCACCCGTTTTAAATTCTTTTGCTTCCATTAAGCATATAGCCAATACATCCCCCATTACCATTTGTGCAGTTGTACTAGTGGTAGGTGCAAGGTTATTGGGGCAAGCTTCTTTTTCTACTGTAGTATTTAAAACAATATTGCTTTGCAATGCTAAGTAAGATTGCATATTGCCTACCATTCCAATAACAATATTTCCGAAGTTTTTAACGAGCGGTGTTAGCATTTTTATTTCTGGGCTGTCGCCACTTTTGCTTATAATCATCACCACATCATCTTGCTGTATCATACCAAGGTCTCCATGTATAGCATCTGCAGCATGCATAAATAATGCTGGAGTGCCAGTGCTATTAAAAGTAGCCACCATTTTTTGCGCCACAATTGCACTTTTGCCTATACCACTTACTACAAGCCTGCCTTTGCTTTTTGCTATAGATTGTACTGCATTTACCAATGTTTCGTCAATAAAATTTGCTAAATTTTCGACAGAACTAGCTTGCATGAGTATGCTGCGCTTTGCAGATTCTATAATATTTTGTTTATTAAGCATAATTAAAGTACTGCAAATTTATTTTAAATACTGCATAGTGCAAGCATTATGCATAAATGCAAAATAAATTTTGTAACGTTTCATATTTTTATCGTATTTTAATGCATTATTTTTAAATTAATTGAAGTTTTAATTTTAGCTAATTGTCTTTTTAGGTTATTTAAAAATAAAGATATTGCTCAACATCTACACACGTAAAAAATACCAAACATTTAAATAATGTTTGTATTTTAGCATTGATTATGGCTACAACTAAAACAAAAACAACAGAGAAGTCTAAAAAAACTGTAGCAGATGCAATAGTTATCCCAGACCTTAAAGAAAAATTACAAGAGAATTTTGGCTTTAGTAAGTTTAAATTTCCACAAGAAGAAATTATAACCAGTTTACTATCTGGAAAAGACACTTTTGTAATTATGCCAACAGGGGGCGGCAAAAGTTTATGTTACCAATTACCTGCTTTAATGAGCAACGGAGTTGCAATTGTAGTCTCTCCACTTATAGCATTAATGAAAAACCAAGTAGACCTTATTAGAGGTTTTAGTAGTAGTGACAATATTGCACATTTTTTAAATAGTACTTTAAATAAAGGACAACAAAAAATAGTAAAAGATGACCTTACAGCTGGGCGCACAAAAATGCTATATGTAGCACCAGAAACATTGACGAAAGAAGAAAACGTAGACTTTTTTAAAACGCTAGAAATATCTTTTTTTGCGGTAGATGAAGCACATTGTATATCTGAGTGGGGCCATGACTTTAGACCAGAATACCGTAGGCTTAAAGAAATGACAGAAATTATTAGCCCCAATTCTCCAATTATTGCACTTACTGCAACTGCCACACCAAAAGTACAAAGTGATATTGAAAAAAACTTAGGACTAAGAGAACCTAATATATTCATTTCTTCTTTTAACAGAGCAAATTTATATTACGAAGTACAACCTAAAATAAATGTAGAGCAAACCAATAAGAGTATAGTACGTTTTATACAAAATTACAAAAACAAAAGCGGTATTATTTATACGCTTAATAGAAAAACTACTGAAGAGCTTGCTGCTATGCTAAATGCAAATGGTATTTCTGCTGTGGCTTACCATGCAGGGTTAGATGCTAAACTGCGTGCACAAAGGCAAGACCAATTTTTGAATGATGATGTAAATGTAATTGTGGCTACTATTGCTTTTGGTATGGGTATAGATAAGCCAGATGTACGTTTTGTAATACATTACAATATACCAAAGTCTATTGAAAATTATTATCAAGAAACTGGTAGGGCTGGAAGAGATGGAATGGAAGGTAAGTGCTTGTTGTATTATTCTCATAAAGATGTAAGCAAGCTAGAACACCTTATGAGAGATAAAAACTTAAGTGAAAGAGAAGTAGGCGCTCAACTTATAAACGAAACAGTGTCGTATGCGGAAAGTAGTGTATGTAGAAGAAAAACGTTGTTATATTATTTTGGAGAAGTATACGATGATAAGGAAAGCTGTGGGCACTGCGACAATTGTGTGCACCCTAAAGAAAAAATAGAAGCACAAGAAGAAACGGTGAATGCATTAAAAACCGTACAAGCGGTAGGAGAGCATTTTGCTATAGAATATATAATACTAGTAATTACTGGCAAAGCCACACCAGCGGTAAAAATGTATAGGCACGAAGAACTGCATGAATTTGCTTGTGGCAATGATAAAGAACCACATTTTTGGAGCAGCCTTATTAGACAAATGTTGCTACAAGGTTTGCTAGAAAAAGATATTGTAGAATATGGTGTGCTAAAACTTACCAAAGCAGGCAAGCTATTTTTAAAAAAACCTACTTCATTTAAAATAGCATTAAATAATTTGTTTGAAGATGCAAATGCAGATGATGAAGAGGGAGGGAATGCTGTTGGTGAAATAGAAAGTGTTACAGACGAAAAATTATTGATACAATTAAAAGATATCCGCAAAAAAGTATCTAAGGAAAAAAACTTACCCCCCTTTGTAATATTTTTAGAAAGCTCTTTAATAGATATGGCAACAATGTATCCTACTACACTGGAAGAGTTGGAAAAAATAAGTGGTGTTAGCAAAGGTAAATCGCTTAGATATGGAAAGCCATTTTTAGATGTAATAATACAATATGTAGAAATAAATGATATAGTGCGACCAGATGATTTTGTAATGAAAAGTGTTGTAAATAGAAATAACAATAAAATTTTTATTATACAAAATGTAGATAAGAAAATGACGCTAGAAACCATTGCTAAAACTAAGGGTTTAAAAATAGAAGAGTTACTAGAGGAAATGGAAACAATTGTAGCTAGTGGCACAAAACTAAACCTTGGTTACGCAATAAATGAAATGGTAGATGAATATGAACAAGAAGAAATAATGGATTATTTTAAAGGCTGTGAAACATCAGATCTTAATGTAGCTCAAGCAGAGCTTGCAGATAGTGATTTTACTTTGGAGCAATTAAAAATAATGAGAATTAAATTTTTGAGTGAATATGGAAATTAAAAGATGAAAAATTGAGCCACACAAACCTTAAATAGCAAAACTGTACAAATAATTTGCTGAAAAGTTTGAACTTTTAAATAATAGGTATTTAAAATAAACTTCGATAGATTTTATTCTTAAGCTGCAGTAAATATTATTTTATTTTATGAAATTAATGCAAGTGTGAAGTTACTAATTTCATAAACTCATTTCTAGTTTCATGCTTTTCAAACTCACCACAAAATGCAGATGTAGTGGTAGATGAATTTTGTTTACCCACACCACGCATCATCATACACAAATGTTTTGATTCTATAACAACAGCAACACCATATGGTTGTAAGGTTTCTTGTATTACATCCATTATTTGATGTGTTAATCTTTCTTGTACTTGTAGCCTGCGTGCAAAAACATCTACTACTCTAGCAATTTTACTTAAACCAGTAATGTAGCCATTTGGGATATACGCTACGTGTGCTTTACCAAAAAATGGCAACATGTGATGCTCACACATGCTATACAACTCAATATCTTTTACAATTACCATTTCGCTTACATCTTCATGAAACTTTGCAGATTCTAATATAGCTCTAGCATCTTGGGTATATCCCTGTGTAATAAATTGCATTGCTTTTGCAATACGCTCGGGTGTTTTTATTAATCCTTCTCTATTTGCATCCTCACCTAACAATGAAATACTTTCTTTGTACGATTTCATTAAACCTTCTGTAACATCTTGGTCGTAACTTTCTACTTTTTTGTAAGCCATGTTCGTATTGTATTTTATATCTTAATTATTTTTTTAACTGTCTTTTTTTAAAAAAAGGAAACAATTTTTAATTTTTAATTTTTTATTTTATGGTATTTCTTAAAAAGTTGGTAAAGGAAATGTAAAATTAACTAATAAACCAATTGGTAATTCAACTCTTCATATAATTTGAAATGGCAACAAAAAATTGAGAAAATAAATATTTTCAATTTTTTAAATACTTGAGTTTTGCAATTTCAAAATGCATTACACAGGGTATTCAACAAAATTACGTTCGGTCTCGTATAATCGTAATTTGAGTTCTAACGATTCATTTAAAAATGGCTTTAATAAATTATAAATAACAATAACGATGTTTTCTGCTGTTGGGTTTAAGTTTGCAAATTCAATACAATCTTCATTTAAGTTTTTATGATCAAACTTTTCAATTACTTTTTCTTTTATTAAATCACTTAAAATTTTTGTATCCATTACATAACCTGTATCAGCTTGGGGTACACCTATTACTTGTACAATCAAATCATAATTGTGTCCGTGGTAATGTGGGTTATTACATTTTCCAAAAACCTCGTTGTTCTTAGCATCGTCCCAAGCAGGATTATGCAAACGATGGGCAGCATTAAAATTTTCTTTTCTAAAAACGGCAACTTTTTTATTAAACATTAGATATTTGGATTTTAGATACAATACAATTTTTTTGTATTGGTTATTCGTATTCAGTTTTTATAAAACTTTTGGTTTCTAGTTTCGCAAATTTATTTATTTTATCATTTGTATTTTACCCAAAGTATTCTACATATATTTTATCAGTTTCATACAATTTCAATCTATGTAATACTACATCTGTTGGCATATTTTGTACCAATTGTTTCCAAATACCAATTACTAAATTTTCTATAGAGCAGATTTTGTCTTTTAAAAAAGGTACTTCTACATTTAAGTTTTTGTGATCTAACAAATCTGTTACATATTCTTTTATGATAATGCTTAGTCGCTTTGCATCAAATACAAAACCCGTATTAGGGTTTGGTTCTCCTTTTACAGTTACGTGCAAATTAAAATTATGCCCATGCCAGTTTTCGTTGGCACATTTACCAAAAACTTCCTCATTTTTTTCTTTACTCCAGCTTGGGTTAAATAATTTGTGTGCAGCATTAAAGTGTTCTATTCTAGTTATATAAACCATACGAATTTTAAAATATTTTATAACAAAGGTACTTGCTATTATTTAGAAAATAAAATCATGTACGTTAACTTTGTACAATGAAGATTTTAGTAATAGCTGCAACAGAAATGGAGATAGCTCCATTTTTAGCACAAAATAACCTTGCAGAGATTTTAATAACAGGTGTAGGTGCACCTGCGTGTATGTATGCGCTCACAAAAAAATTAGCACAACAAAAATATAATTTAGTTATACAAGCAGGAATAGCTGGGACTTTTAAAAATCAGTATTCTCTTGGCAAAACCTATGCAGTAAAATCTGATTTATTTGCAGATTTAGGTATTGAAGAAGGGAACAATTTTTACAGCTTATTTGAGGGTGGTTTTTTAAATCCTAATGTTTTTCCTTACACAGACGGAAAGTTAATTAATACAAAAGAAAATTATTTTGAATTAAAAACTGTAAATGCCATTACTATAAATACTGTATCTGATTGCATGGTGCAAACTGAATTATTTAAAAAAAAATATGATGCAGATATAGAAAGTATGGAAGGCGCATCTTTTCATTATGTATGTATACAAGAAAACACAACATTTTTACAAATTAGAAGTATAAGTAATTTTGTAGGTGAACGTCTAAAAACAAATTGGAAAATGAAAGAATCTATAGAAAATCTAAATGAAAATTTAGTACGAATAGTAAATTTAATCACTTTGAATTCGTTACTCTAAACTTTCTAATATGCATAAACAAATAATATCCATCGGTTTTTCCCCTTGCCCAAATGATACATTTATATTTGATGCATTAATAAACCAAAAAATAGATACAGGTAACTTACAATTTGAGCCTGTGCTTGAAGATGTGCAAACTCTTAACCAATGGGCCATTGAAGAAAAGCTAATGGTAACCAAATTGAGCTATGGGGTATGGCCTTTGGTAAATAAAAATTATAATTTATTAAATAGTGGAAGTGCTCTTGGTAGAGGGGTTGGTCCATTGCTAATTACAAGTGACAAATTGCAAAACACAAATGTGCAAGATTATTTAATTGCCATTCCTGGTAAAAATACCACAGCTCACCTATTGTTTTCCTTAGCATATCCAAATGCAGAAAATAAAATATTTCTAAGATATGATGAAATAGAAAATTTTGTATTAGCAGGAAAAGGCTTGGGTGTAATTATACATGAAAACAGATTTACCTACCAAGAAAAAGGTTTAATAAAAATTACAGACTTGGGCGATTATTGGGAAACAAAAACTGGCTTTCCCATACCGCTTGGTGGTATTGTAGTAAAAAAAACAATGCAACCCATTATACAGCAGCAAATAGATATGCTTATAAAACAAAGTATAGAATTTGCTTTTTTAAGCTATCCACAATTAAACGATTACATACGCAGCCATTCACAAGAAATGAATGAAGATGTAATGCGCAAGCATATTGACTTATATGTAAATAATTATTCGTTGGATTTGGGATGCGAAGGAAGGGCTGCAATTGAAATGTTAATGAAAGTTTGGAATAATGTAAAAATTGTAGATAAATAATCTGCACGTGCTACAATTTTATTAATAAAAATACAAAATCTAAGTATGCTCTATTTTGAAAAACTCTCACCTTTAAATATTCAACTTTCAACCGCTTTTGCCAACCCAGCCTTATAAACTTGTAAACATCTATCCCTTGCAAAAGTATGCTCTACCATTGGTTTTGGGTAAGAAAACCCTTCAAACTCTGGCACCCATTTTCTAATATATTTCAATTCTTGGTCAAACTTTTTTGTTTGTAAATATGGATTAAAAATTCTAAAGTAAGGGGCCGCATCGCAACCACCACCTGCCGCCCATTGCCAACCACCATTATTAGCAGCAAAATCAAAATCTAACAATTTTTGGGCAAAGTATGCTTCGCCCAACCGCCAGTCTATAAGTAAATGTTTACATAAAAAAGAAGCCACAATCATACGCACACGATTGTGCATAAAACCAGTGGCGTTTAATTCTCTCATGCCAGCGTCTACAATAGGGTAGCCAGTTTGTCCAACACACCATTTTTTGTAAGCAGGTTCGTCATCTCTCCATTGTATAAAATCGTAAGCAGGTTTAAAAGCCTTAGCATTTCCTACATGCGGATAATGCCACAGTATCATATGATAAAAATCTCTCCATATCAGTTCATTCAAAAATGTTTCTGATAAGTTTTGAGAATACTTTGCAAGCCTACGAATACTAATAGTACCAAAGCGTAAATGTATACCTAAGTGTGATGTACCTACAATACTTGGAATATCTCTTTGTACTTGGTATTTTTTTACAAGCTCCGCTTCCACACTTTTAGAGGGATATGTTTGGGTTGTTTTTTCAAAGCCCATTTGTGCTAGCGTGGGTATTTCTATAGATTTAATTTGTAAAAAGTTATTAAAAAATCTTTCTGTTTCATACAATTTTAAATCATCTTCTTTTAAAGCGGCTTTCCATTTTCTACTAAAAGGAGTAAACACTGTATATGGCTTTCCATCATCTTTTGTTACCTCATCTTTTTCAAAAATTACATGGTCTTTGTAAGAAATAAAAGTGGCTTTGTTTTTTTGTAATAATGTTTGAACAGTGCTATCTCTTTCTCTTGCATAAGGTTCATAATCTGTATTGCAATACACATTTTCTATTTCATATTCTTTAAGTAAAGTTGTAAATGCCAATACAGGTGTGCTATGTAGCACCTGTATTGTTGCGCCTATTGCATTTAGTTTGGTTTGTATTTCTGTCAAGGTATCGTGTATAAATTGTACACGAGCATCTGCTTTATTCTCTAGCTTATCTAATATTTGTTTATCAAAAATAAAAATAGGTAATAATGGTAACTCATTTTGCAATGCATAAAAAAGTGCAATATTATCCTCCAATCTTAAATCTCGTCTAAACCAAAATATATTTACTTTCATAATATTTTTTTAAATTAATATAAAATTACAGATGTAATTAAAATTGCGTTTAAGGTCGTCAATAATATTAAATAATTATATTTTTAAACATTACACATATATGTAGTCAAATGAATTGCGGCCTTGTCGGGTGACGGCATTGCCAGATACCATTGCCACCAGCGGCCGATCACAAATGAAATATAAAAGCCGAGTATGAAGGTTATCGGGATTAGGCCGATCCAGCGTTCACAAAATATGGATAATTTTTCGAATGCAC
>JANXOQ010000048.1 GCA_025357775.1 Ferruginibacter sp.
ACTTAGATGAGTATTGTTACAGGTTTAATAGAATAAAATCATTCGAAAGTATTTTCCATAATATTACTTGTAGAATGATTAAACATAAACCTGTTTATTTAACACAATTAAAAATGGAGTAAGTAAATGCCTACTTCAATCAATTTAACTATTATGACAAAAAAAATCTTGTTGGGGATGTGGAAGTAATGACGTTATTAACTGGGGCATTCGCAATCAAAAACAACGGTATAAATGTAAGCAATGTGGTATGCTATTTCAATGGAATAATAGCAAAGTAAAGGATTCTAATCGATTTATATGGTTTAAAAAATGGATTATGGAAAGGCAAGTATATCGCTTCCTGGTTAGAGATAGCGGTATGTCTGAAAGCAGCCTTCAACGCTTATTCAAACGCTTCCTATCTAAAGCTCCAGAGGTTAGTATAATGCCAAAGCATAAGACTCATTTGCTTATTGATGGTTCTTACTTCCCAAATGGACTTTGTTTGATTTTGTATTATGACCATGATATACGCTACGTACAACTCTACAGGCATACAGATGAAGAAAAATTTATAGAGATATACGAGGATTTGATAAATTTAAAAAAGCTTAGTGTAAATGTATATAGCATTACATGTGATGGCCATAAGGTCACTTTAAAAGCTATAAAAAAAGCATATCCTAATGTTTTGGTTCAACGATGTTTAGTACATATAAAAAGGCAGGTGAGAAATTACCTAAGCACCTCTCCTAAAACGCAACAAGCAAAGGATTTGCTTGAAATATCTAAAAGAATTACCAATATTAAAACACAGGAAGAATGTGGACTTTGGCTACTTGATTTTAAGGAATGGTGTGATGTTAATCAAGACTATGTTATGCAAAAATCATTGAATGAAGAAAGTAAAAGATATTGGTACACACATAGAAATCTTCATGCAGCTTATACTTTAATCCTAAAAGCAATACCAAATATGTTTCACCATTTGGATGATAATGAAATACCTTATACCACAAATAGATTGGAGAATTATTTTGGTCATCTAAAGGATAAACTTACCCTGCATAGAGGATTAAGAATGCCAGCAAAAAAGAACTTTATAAAATGGTATCTTCATTTTAAAAACAATACTCAGTAGGTTTTTTTGCCATAAGGCTAACCGATAAAATAAAAGGAGATAGTAAATTAAACTATCTCCTTTTTATCGTTTAGCATCAATCATATTGCTCATAGGTTGCTCCTCAGCAGAGCCTACTACTCTTTTGATTGATTTAATAAAATTCTGAAAGAAAAATAACAAAATCACCAACCATTTTTGACTACATTACCTAAAATTTATTTGTGCATAAACCAACAATCTTTTCGTTGATTTTCGTACAATTTAAAAATAGTATTTACAGGTGAGCCGTGTATAATTTCTGTATTAAATTGAGTTCGCAATAAGTAGTTAAAAGCTCCCATATCTCCTGTATATGAAGTAGTGTTATTTATACTATATTTTTCGTGTATTGTACACAGCTTTTCTAAAAATGGTTGCATTATAGTTATACTTCCTCCTATAACACCACAGTTGAGCAAAGTTTCATTTTTAAATTTTTGCTCATACTCTGCAAAGTCATTTATTTTACTTCGCAAATGTGCGCTGTGTGATTGCATCCACTCATTATCTAATAACTTTGGTTCATCTCCACAAAATATTTTATCTGTATTATTTATAAAAAAATCGTTTGTAAAAGGATTATTTAGCACTACTACATCTGTAATATCTGTTATAAAAATATTATCTACAATGTTTTTTTTAAGATAATCGTTGTACAAAAAATACCTAAAATTATTGGTATTATATTTTTCATTAAAATCTACTTTTATAAATTTTATATGGCTAGCATATTTTGCTATACTTGTTTCAGATAAGCTATTGTGAAAAACTACGCCTTGTAAACCAATCCTAATAATAGATTCAGCCCAAGCAGCTATTATACTAACATCATCTCTTTGCATTGTTTCATTTCTATTTACATCATATATACCTGCAAGGTAAGTAGCAAGTATTAAGTTATTTTGTACTTTCATAACCGAATATTATATTTTCTTTAACCGCTAAACTATCTTTTTTTGTGGGGATGATTTTCGCAGAAATGCTAGAAAGGCATTTTGCATAAATATGCTTTTTAATAAAACAACTACTTCGAATTTATTAGATATAAATAAACAATTTTGAATAAACTAATCAACAATTTACAATTTTTAATCTTCAACTTTATTCCCTCTCCCCTACCGTAGCTGTTTTCATCCTACCCGTTATACTATCGGGATTATTTCTATAATAAATATAACTCCGCAAATCGACCTTACTTACTAAAAAATGTTCATCCGCTTTTTCATAAAAATAAGCATCTGCAGCATATTTATCTTCAAAATTTAAAGTTGTAAACACTTCTTTTTTCCCAAATAATGTTGCAAACAAAATACATTCATCTACATGTATTAGTTTGCTAGCATCATGCTTGTCAGTTACAAAATAATCTTTCTCACTATCTACAATTGTTTTAGTGGTAGATGCTATTAAATCATATTTTTTCATTTCACTTAAGCAAAGTTCTATATGATTTTTTTCGTATTCATCGTCTGCATCAAGTATAGTAATATATTCACCTTTACTTACAATAATTCCTCTATTTATAGATATAGATTGCCCAACATTTTCATGTTGCAAAAAAGTAATTTTATGTTCATTCAATTTTGCATAATCTACCAATTTATGTAAGCATTCATTATCACTGCCATCATCTAGTACTATTATTTCTACATTGGTATATGTTTGATTAAATACAGAGTCTAAGGCTCTCTTTACCAATTCAAATTTAGTGTTATACACTGCCATAAGCACTGATACCAAGCCTACATTTTTAGTCATCGCAATTTTTATTAATTATTCGCAAATACGTATAAAATTTAAAATTAGTTTATTGTAAAGTTCGTACAAACCAATTTATCAGTTATTAATTTTACGTTACACATTTATTTAAAAACTATTAAATTCGCATTACTCATAAACATTAAAACAACGAACATGTGTGGATTTGTAGGCGTACTCAATACGCAAGAAGACTTAGCAACCCTTAGACCAAAAGTGCTTTCACTTTCTAAAAAAATACGTCATCGAGGACCAGATTGGAGTGGCATATTTGCAGATAGCAATGCAGTGCTTTGCCACGAACGCTTAGCCATTGTAGACCCTACTAGTGGTAACCAACCGCTATATAACAAAGCTAAAACACATGTGCTGGCTGTAAATGGAGAAATATATAACCACAGGGCATTGCGTGCTACTACACCCAATTATGAATATCTTACAGAAAGCGATTGCGAATGTATTCTATCTTTATACCAAGCAAAAGGTGCTGCATTTTTAGACGACCTAAATGGCATTTTTGCATTTGTATTGTACGATAGTACAAACAATAGTTTTTTGATAGGTCGTGATCACATGGGCATTATTCCATTGTACATGGGTTGGGATGATAAAGGACAACTTTTTGTAGCAAGCGAATTAAAAGCACTTGAAGACACTTGCTCAAAAATAGAAGAATTTAAGCCAGGGCATTATTGGCATAGCACCGATGCTGCACCAACAAAATGGTACGATAGAGAGTGGAAAGATTATGAAGCTGTAAAAAATAACAATAGCGATGAAGCAGAACTTCGCAAGGCCCTAGAAGATGCCGTGGAACGCCAACTAATGAGTGATGTACCTTATGGAGTATTGCTAAGTGGCGGTTTAGATAGCAGTATTATAAGTGCCATTGCAAAAAAACTAGCACCCAATAGAATTGAAAGTGGCAATACTCAAGCCGCTTGGTATCCACAATTACATAGTTTTGCTGTAGGACTAGAAACTTCGCCAGACCTAAAGGCAGCAAGGGTTGTAGCCGAACACCTTGGTACCATACACCACGAAATACATTTTACCATACAAGAAGGTATAGATGCATTGAAAGATGTAATTTATCATTTAGAAACGTATGATGTAACAACCGTACGGGCAAGTACGCCGATGTATTTGCTAGCAAGAGCTATAAAAAGTATGGGTATAAAAATGGTGCTTAGTGGCGAAGGTGCAGATGAATTATTTGGTGGCTATCTCTATTTTCACAAAGCGCCACATGCCGAAGGTTTTCATGAAGAGACAGTACGAAAGCTTGGCAAACTACATTTGTATGATTGCCTACGTGCAAACAAAAGCCTAGCTGCATGGGGTGTAGAGGGTCGTGTGCCGTTTTTAGATAAAGAATTTATGGATGTAGCCATGCGCCTAAACCCAGCAGATAAAATGTGTGGCAATGGCAAAATAGAAAAACATATTTTGCGTAAAACCTTTGAAGATTTATTGCCTGCAAGTGTAGCTTGGCGCCAAAAAGAACAATTTAGCGATGGCGTAGGATATGGGTGGATAGACTCTTTGAAGGATTTAACTGCCGCAGCTGTTACCGATGAACAAATGGCACAAGCTGCATTTCGCTTTACCATAAACGTACCCAAGAGCAAAGAAGAATATTATTACCGTAGCATTTTTGCAGAGCATTTTTCGAGTAATACCGCAGCCGCATGTGTACCTAGTGTAAAGAGCGTAGCCTGTAGCACACCAGAAGCCCTGGCTTGGGATGCGAGCTTTGCCAACGTAAATGACCCTAGTGGAAGGGCAGTAAAAACAGTACATGAAGAGGGGTATAAATAGATTTCAGATTGCTCATTTAAGGTATTATCTGCAAAGCTTGAAAAAATTTTATGTTTTTTATGCTTTTATTCTAGTAGCTACCAATTTAATATATGGCTAAAATACCTCATTGACAAACTGCATAAAAAATTTATAACATTACAGAAAATACTTTTAACATTATAGGACTGTATCTTATATTTTTTATACAATATAATGTACCACAAAAAACAATGGGTTAGAGAGTGTTACCAAAAAATATTAAGATAAGTCAGAAGTTATTTG
>JANXOQ010000054.1 GCA_025357775.1 Ferruginibacter sp.
AACAAAACCATTTACAAAGAATGCTAATATTGAGCAATTAAAAACAGCTTTAAATTTTCTTGAGAGTTATTTATCAAATACAGAATTACTTTTAAGCCATAATAAAATAAGTTTAGGCTTTAGAACTAAAATAAAGAACTCTAAATAAACTAATATTTATTTTTTTATTACCTATTAACTGCGCATAAATATTAACAAAATTTACTTTTAAAACTGAATAGCATTACATATGATACCTGCATACGACTTTAAAAAATACAAAACCCCAACTGGCTCTACATTAAACTGCAAAGGTTGGGTACAAGAAGCCGCCCTTCGTATGTTGCTTAATAACCTAGACCCTGCTGTGGCAGAACGTCCCGAAGAACTGATTGTGTATGGTGGCAGAGGAAAAGCTGCTAGAAATATTGAATCGTTGGATTTAATAATAAAGGCTTTAAAAGATTTGGAAGACGATGAAACATTGTTAATACAAAGTGGCAAACCAGTAGCTATGTTAAAAACGCATAAGGATGCGCCACGAGTTTTAATTTCAAATTCTCAACTGGTACCTAACTGGGCTAATTGGAAGCACTTTGACGAACTAGAGAGAAAGGGATTGATGATGTATGGGCAAATGACCGCAGGCAGCTGGATTTATATAGGTAGTCAAGGAATTGTACAAGGTACTTATGAAACGTATAGAGCTGTTGCTGACAAACATTTTGCTGGTACGCTAAAAGGCACAATAAATGTAACTGCTGGGCTTGGAGGCATGGGTGGTGCACAGCCACTTGCAATAACTATGAATGCTGGTGTAGCCTTGGTAGCAGAGGTGGAAGAATGGCGAATAGATAAACGACTTGAAACAAAATATATAGATAAAAAGTATACTAATATAGATGAAGCTATAGATGCAGCATTAAAAGCAAAAGAAGCTGGAGAAGCAGTAAGCATAGGTGTTTTGTGCAATGCTATCCGTTTATTACAAAGGCTTGTAGCACGCAATATTGTGCCTGATACTTTAACTGATCAAACAAGTGCGCATGACCCTTTGATTGGGTACATACCAAACAATTATTCAAATAGCGATGCTAATATTTTAAGAAAAGAAAACCCTGATGCTTATGAAAAATTAAGCTACGAAAGCATGTATTTGCATACTCAACTTATGCTACAATTAAAAGATATGGGAGCAATAACTTTTGATTATGGAAATAATTTAAGAGCTAGGGCTTTGGAACATGAAGCCAATAATGATGTGATTGATGATTACTTTCCATTGTTAAGTACAAGAACAAAAAGTGGAAGTGTAAACGAACTTTTCCCTGGCTTTGTACCAGCGTATATTCGTCCACTTTTTTGCGAAGGCAAAGGACCATTTAGATGGGCAGCATTAAGTGGAGATGAAAATGACATTACAGTTACAGATGAAGTAATGATAAATCTTTTTCCAGAAAATGAAGGCATGATAAGATGGATAAAAATGGCTAAAGAAAAAATTGCTTTTCAAGGATTGCCAGCAAGAATTTGTTGGATAGGGCAAGGTGATAGAGAAAAGGCTGGGCTTGCATTTAATGAACTTGTGCGCACAGGAAAAGTAAAAGCGCCGATTGTAATTGGCAGAGACCATTTAGATACTGGAAGTGTAGCAAGCCCTAATAGAGAGACAGAAGCAATGCTAGATGGTAGTGATGCAGTGGCTGACTGGCCTGTGCTTAATGCATTGGTAAATACAGCTGGTGGTGCTAGTTGGGTAAGTTTACACCATGGTGGTGGCGTAGGTATGGGCTATAGCATACATGCAGGTATGGTAATAGTGGCAGACGGTACAGATGAAGCTGCAGCAAGACTTAGTCGTGTACTGAGAAACGACCCTGCCATGGGGGTTATAAGGCATGCAGATGCGGGCTACGATGTAGCAAAAGATTATGCAAGAAAATTTAATTTAGACATAAAAAGCAGATTGAAATAATTTTGTTTATGCTGTGTTACTAAAAAGTATTTATTAAATTATTTGTAACTATTCAGCCCCAAAAGTAGCGATTAAATGTAAAGCGTTTAATACATTTTTTCCATTTTTGATGGATGTATCAATAACAGACCTAAGCACAGCAAATACATTTGCAGTTTGAAGTGATTTAAACTGACCAGATATTTTTTGTTTCACTTTAATATTTCTTATGGCTCTCTCTGAGCCATTATTATCTGGTGCAACATTGGATTGTAGTAAAAAATATAGGATACACTCTTGCTTTGCTAAGAGTTTTTTCTGTAGCGTTTTGCCTTTTTTGTGATCTTCATCAATTGTATACAATAGTGATTGTT
>JANXOQ010000091.1 GCA_025357775.1 Ferruginibacter sp.
CAATCATTTAAAAATAAAACACTATGAAACATATTATTAAAAATCTATTTTTTTACTAAGCCTTTTTTCTTTTTCTCAAAATGTAAATGCACAAACAAAAGAAATTTATTCTGCTGATAAAACAATTGCGTTGCCTGGCGATGGCGGTTTTGATTATTTGTTTGTAGATGAAAATAACAGACGGTTATATGTATCACATGGCACAATTGTACAGGTGATAGATATGAATACAGAAAAACTTATTGGCACCATTGAGGGTTTGCAGGGTTCACATGGTATTACAACAGTAGCAAAACTAGAGAAAGGATTTATAACAGATGGGAAAGCCAATGCTGTAAAAGTTTTTGATATTAAAACATTGAAAGTGATAAAAACAATAGCCCTAAGTGGAAAAAAGCCCGATGCTATTATGTATGATGCGTTTTCAAACCAAGTGTTTGCTTTTAATAATGGAAGCAATAATGTATCTGTAATAAATGTAGATAATTTAACCGAAATAAAATTACTTGAATTGGGCGGTGCACCTGAGTTTGGTATATCTGATAATAAAGGAAAAATTTATAATAATATTGAAGATAAAAATCATACTGTAATTATAGATTCCAAGAGTTTGAAAGTAATCGATTCAATTTCTTTTTCTCCAAATGGAGCCCCTACATCATTGGCTTACGACGAAAAAAATAAAAGATTATTCAGCGGTTGCAGAGAAGGAAATATAATGGCAATAATTGATGTAACCAACCGAAAAATTATTGCTACGCTGCCTATTTGTAAAGCTGTAGATGCAATGGTATTTAACCCAAAAACAAAATTAATTTATTGTTCTGGCGATGGCACTACCACTATCATAAAGCAAATTAGTGCAGATAAATATGAAGTAGTACAAACAATAACCACAAAGGCAAGGGCTAAAACTATGGCATTGGATAAAAAGACAAATAAAATTTACATCAGTTCTGTAGATTATGAAGCTGGTACCAAAAAAATAATACCAGGCACTTTTAGTTTACTTCTTTATAAAATGAATTAGGGTAAGCTGCCTATTTTTAATTGAGAAGAAGATGTACAAAATACAAAAATAAATATTGATACCAGCAAATATTTCATTATATCATTAAAATAATTACTCCTTTTGAATCCTGTTTTTAATTTTCTGTAGGTGGTGCAGAGTATAAATAATTATCCCCTTCTTTAGGTTTTGAAAATTTAAGTTTGCCAAATTTATAAGTAAAGGAAACTCCAAAGGAGCGGTACGGAATATTCCTATAACTATTGATAACAATATCTTGAGCAAGTGTTACATTTTTTTGAATGATGTACTTATTAAAGGCGTTTACTGCTACAATGCCAATACTACCTTTATTTTTTAAAATTTGCCTAAGACATGCCATTGTGTAAGAAAAAATAGATGGTTGCCTTCCTTGCCACTGCATTCCGTTATTATAATTACCAAATATTTCTCCTACAAATGCCTTATTAAATTGATAAGTAAGGTTTAAATTTAACCTGTAACCGAAGGTGCTTGTTTTAGGCGGCGTAACATAAATATTTTCAAAACTTCTATTAAATACCATGGTATTATTACGAATATTTAATTTTTTGCCTATAGGCATACTAACGGAAACATTAATGCCTGTTTTTATTTCTTTTGCAATATTTGCCCTTGTAGTTAGTGAAACATCGGTGTAAGAATAATCACCGATTTTGTATGCAGGATAATAAATAACATAAGGTTTAATATCAGGGGAGTTTCTTTCGGTGTATAACAACACATTTAGGTTTGCTCCAGATTCATAAGATTTATTATAACCTAATTGCCAGTTATGACCAATTTCCTGTTGAAGATTAGGATTGCCTGTGGTAATATTATGAGGATCACTTAAATTCATAAAAGGGTTTAAATCTCTGTAGTCAGGTCTTTCTAAAAGGTAAGAATAAGAAAATTTTAAAGTTTGATTTTTTGGAAATGCATGAGAAATAACAAAAGAAGGTGCAAGATTTGAATAATCGGGTATAGCAACTTCTTTTGCATTAGAGTAATTGGCTTTATTAATAGTATATTCATATCGTACCCCTGCTTTTACATCTAAATATTTGAATAGCGAAAACGTTGCAGAAGCATAACCTGCATATATGGTACGCCTGTATTGCGATGAGTAAGATTGTTTTTCGTCTATCATATAATTACCGTTGTAAGGTATTAGTGCAAATACATTGGCTCTGCTGCTGATGGATTGAAATATATTTTTAAATCCAGTTTCTAGTAAAAAATCTTTACCGAATGGATGAGCATAATCAATACCAACTTGCATTTCATTTTCTTTACCAATGTTTAAACTATTAGAGCCTGAAAAAGGAGACGAAGTTGTGTTATATTGCTGTGTTTGATTGTAGAATGTATTGTTATTTCCAAAACTCCCCGAGTAAGAAATCTCTAATTCTTGTTTTTCTTTTTTAAATTTTCTTTTCAAAGAAATGCTGTTGTCAAAAGTATTTACGTTAAGTTGATTATCGTAATTGCGTAAACTATTTGTAATGGAGAGGCTGTTACCAGCACTGTCAAATTGTGTAAGAAATTGATTGGTGTTCCCTATATTTTTATTTCCGAAATGGTGAATAGCAACCGTAGCAGATACATTGTATTCTTTTGTAATTGCCCAATCCATTCCTAGTCCACCATTATAACTGTTGCGGTTAAAATTATTGTTACTTGTTTGTTGTAACTGTGCTTTAGTGTTATTGAAATGATTATTGGCTATCCTATCCATACCAGTTGGTGTTGTTGCTTTTAATTGTGCATTGCCACTGTAAAAGGCATTCAAGCCGATATTGTTTTTTTTATAACCCAAATTTATACTTCCATTTTCCAATCTTGTACCAGCGGCTATATTTATATTTCCATTAAAGCCTTGTACTTTATTTTTTTTGAGTATAATGTTTATAATTCCTCCAGTTCCTGTTGCATCATATTTTGCAGATGGGCTTGTAATGACTTCTATATTTTGTATTTGACTATTGGGTATAGATTGTAATGCATCTGCAACGCTGTTTCCAAAGAGGCTTGAGGGCTTACCATCTATAAGAAACCGCACACTTGGGTTTCCTAGTAACTCTACATTGCCATCAACATCTACTGTTACATCAGGTATTTTTTTTAAAGCATCAGTAGCTACTCCTCCTTGTGAGGTTACATCTTTATCTACATTGTAAACAATCTTGTCAATTTTATTTTCAATTATTTTGGTTTTACTAGTTACGGTAACCCCTTGTATCAAATCAATTTTTCGCTCCAGCAATATGGGGGCTAGAGTATCTTTTGTTTTTTCGCTAGTTATAATAATATCTTTTTTTTGAAATAACTTATACCCTATAAATTCTGCAGTAATGCTATAAGTACCTTCTTTAATTTTTGGAAATACGAAAAGCCCATTTTTATTAGAAACCGTTTCACTTACATTTTTTTTGAAGCTGCATCTATTAGCGTAATTGTAGCATATTCTAATGCTTCATTAGTTATTGCATCTATCACTTTTCCAGTAATATTTATTGTAACTAAATTCACTGCTTCTTTTTTTTGAGAATAGCAAGCTGTACCGTAGAAAGTAGTTAACAAAAAAGGTATAAAAAATTTCATAAACCGATAAATTATTTGAAAGCAAAATTAGCTTCAAATATTGATTTTTTTCTGAAGTTGAAAGGCTTGGTATATTAATTTAAAAAAAAGTTTACTGGTTGAGTGTAATCTTTTACTTTTTTCTCTTTTAAAAGTTTTAGAAATATTGCACACGAAAGTTTTTAAACCACTCGTTAAATGAAAAATTCATAATATAAGGTTGAATAAGCAGAAATTAAAAGAATGCTCTATAAGTTTGAGTATAAGAAATGGCGTGGGTATTTTGCCCAATAATAATGTCGTATTTGTTATTTCTAAAGAAGTAATAATTTTTTATGATTTTGCTAAATGCTTTAAAAAAATGAGTTTCAAAAATGCAATGTATTTATAAGGCTTAGTATTTAGAACATATTTACCAGAAAAAATGGAAGGTGTATAAATGATAATTTCAGGGTAATGATTGGTGTGGTGGGATATTAGTTGTTTGTTGATTATTTAATATTTGACTATTTATTTGTGATAATCCTCAAAGATTTGTTAAGCCTTTTTTGTAACTTCTTTTGTATTTATTAGTTGCTATCTTCGTTTTTTTAAATATTTTATACTTACAAAGGTTTAATGAAAATATTAGACAAGTACATATTATCTCGTTATCTCATCACTTTTTTCTTTTGCATAATATTATTCACAGCCATAGTAGTAGTGGTAGATATTAGCGAAAAAGCAGAAGATTTTACTAAGTCTAAATTATCATTTTACCAAATAATGGTAGATTATTATTTTGGCTTTATTCCACGTATTGATGCATTATTATTTCCTTTATTTGTATTCATTTCTGTAATATTTTTTACATCTAAAATGGCTGGAAGATCTGAAGTAATAGCTGTTTTAGCTAGTGGTATAAATTATAGAAGATTTATTTTGCCCTTTATGGCTGGTGGGTTGGTGTTGGCAGCTGTACTTTGGCTTGGGTACAAATACGTAATACCAAAAGCAAATAAAAAATGGGCTGATTTTGAAATAAAATATGTTGATGCCAACTCTGGTATCAACAACGTAAATACAGCTTATAAAGAAAAAATTTATTTCAAGCTAGATTCCAATAGCTATGTAGGTATAAAAGGATACGATACTATTTCAAAAGTAGGAAGTGGATTTTTTATACAAAAATTTAAAGGAAATAAATTAATATATAATTTTAGGGCAGCAAGTTTTAACTGGGATACTGCTGGACGAATATGGAAATTTACGAACGTAGTAGAAAGAACAATTAACGAAATAAATGAAACAATTGTAAATACAGCTGAGAAAAAAATACTGTACAATTTTAAGCCTATAGACCTTCGCAGAGATAATTATTTAAAAGACCAAATGCTTACACCAGATTTAGATGCATTTATAAAAGGTGAAAAAATAAGAGAGTCAGATACTGTTAATACTTTGCTGGTAGAACGTTATAACAGAGATGCCATACCAGCATCTGTAATAATACTTACAGTTATAGGTACTGTACTTGCTAGTAGAAAAGTACGTGGTGGTAGTGGGGCACATATTGCATTAGGCGTTGTGCTAAGCATGTTATATATATTGCTTAGCCGCTTCTCAGTTGTATTTGCTACTAAAGGAAATTTTCCTGCAATATTAGCTGCATGGATACCTAATGTAATTTTTGCCATGTTAGCTTTGGTTTTGTATAGACGGGCTGCGAAGTAGTTGTAAGCTAAAATATAAAAGTACCTTACACCTACAGGCAATCCTCAAAAAATTCAAAACCAAGAAAACCCCCACTCACCCCATTGGGAATAAAAAGTTTTATTATAAAAATCATTCAAACATCAATCCGCTACCTTAAATTAGCACATATATTAATAAACCATGGCTTTAAGTTGGAACGAAATAAAAGAAAGAGCAGTAAAATTTTCTAAAGAGTGGGCAGATACTAAAAATGAAGAAGCAGACGCAAAACCATTTTTAGTAGAGTTTTTTAATGTATTTGGCATCACAAGCCGCAGGGTTTCTACGTTTGAACACCGAGTAAAAAAATTAGATGAAAAAGACGGTTACATAGATTTATTGTGGAAAGGCATAATTTTAATAGAAATGAAAAGCCGAGGCAAAAGCCTTGATAAAGCATTTACACAAGCCAAAGATTATTTACACGGACTTAAACAGCACGAACTCCCAAAATACATTCTCATTTCGGACTTTGAGAATTTTAGGCTTTACGACCTTGAAGAAGATAAAATTGTAGCATTCAAACTTGATGAACTTGTAAACAATGTTCAGCATTTTGGCTACATTTTAGGTTATGCAAAAAAAAATTACAAAGAGCAAGACCCTGCAAACATAAAGGCAGCTGAGTTAATGGGCAAATTGCACGACCGTTTAGAAGAAATTGGTTACACAGGTCATCCGTTAGAAGTTTACCTAGTTCGTATTTTATTTTTATTATTTGCCGAAGACACAACTATTTTTAATAAACAACAATTTCAAGAATATATTGAGCAACGTACTAGTGATGATGGAAGCGACCTTGCTAGCAAATTGCAAGAATTGTTTCAAGTTTTAAATACAACTAAAGAAAACCGTTTTAAAAACCTTGATGAACAACTTGCCGATTTTCCTTATGTAAACGGAAAATTATTTGAAGAAATATTACCAATGGCAAGTTTTGACAGTAAAATGAGAACTGCATTATTAGAATGCTGCTACATAGATTGGAGCAAAATATCGCCAGCTATTTTTGGCTCAATGTTTCAAAGTGTAATGAACCCAAAAGAACGCAGAAACTTGGGTGCGCACTACACAAGCGAAACCAATATTTTAAAACTTATAAAACCGCTTTTTTTAGATGAACTTTGGGCAGAGTTTAAAAATATAAAAGACAACAAAAACAAACTGCCAGAGTTTCATAAAAAAATAAGCACACTCAAATTTTTAGACCCTGCTTGCGGTTGTGGCAATTTTCTTGTAATTACTTATAGAGAGTTACGATTGTTAGAATTAGAAATTTTGCGGCAGCAATACAAAAACCAAATGGCTACAAGCATCGAAAGCATTATATGGCTCGATGTAGATATGATGTATGGTATTGAGTACGAAGAATTTCCTGCACGTATTGCCGAAGTAGCCATGTGGCTAATAGATCACCAAATGAATATGCTAATAAGCAATGAGTTTGGGCAATACTTTGTAAGACTACCACTAAAAAAAGCAGCAACTATTGTA
>JANXOQ010000125.1 GCA_025357775.1 Ferruginibacter sp.
GGTTTGCACAGTAGAGATACACAAAATTTAATATTGGTTTTAAAAGAGCTAAGAGATTTAGGAAATACAGTTGTGGTAGTAGAGCATGATGAAATGATGATGCGGGAAGCAGATCATATAATTGATATGGGGCCGCTTGCAAGTCACCTAGGTGGAGAAGTAATAGCAGTAGGAGATTACGATGAGCTGATTGCAAATGAAAAAAGTTTAACAGGGAAATACCTTAGTGGAAAATTAACCATAGACCCACCAAAGAATGTTCGTAAATGGAATAGAAGTATAAAAATAGAAGGTGCTAAGCAGAATAACTTAAAAGATGTGTCGGTAGAATTTCCGCTAAATATTTTGTGTGCCGTAAGTGGTGTAAGTGGTAGTGGAAAAACAACGTTGGTAAAACAAATTCTTTACCCTGCATTACAAAAAATAAAAGGAGAACCTTCAGAGAAACCTGGGTTGTACAGAAAAATAGATGGCGATATAGATTACATTAGTCGCATAGAAATGGTAGACCAAAACCCCATTGGTAAAAGCAGTAGGAGTAACCCAGTAACTTATATAAAAGCGTATGATGAAATAAGGGAATTGTATGCCAAGCAGCCACTCTCAAAAATAAGAGGTTTTATGCCAAAGCATTTTTCGTTTAATGTAGATGCGGGCAGGTGCGATGCATGCAAAGGAGAAGGAGAGCAATTGGTAGAAATGCAGTTTCTTGCAGACGTGCATCTTGTATGTGATGTGTGCAATGGCAAAAGATTTAAAGAAGAAGTGCTAGAGGTTAGATACAAAGAAAAAAGTATTCATGATGTGTTAGAGATGAGTGTAGATGAGGCAATACAATTTTTCTCTTCTGATAAAGAATCTACAAAAAATAAAAAAGATACGGATGGGGCGGATGTTGCAAAAAAAATACAACCATTAAGTGATGTAGGTTTGGGATATGTAAAACTAGGACAATCATCTAATACACTTAGCGGTGGCGAAGCACAGCGAGTAAAGCTTGCCTCATTTTTAGGAAAAGGAAAAGCACAAGGGCACATCTTATTCATTTTTGATGAACCTACAACAGGGCTTCATTTTCATGATATAAAAAAATTACTTACCTCTTTTAATGCACTGGTAGAGCAAGGGCATTCTATTATTGTAATAGAGCACAATACCGATGTTATAAAAAGTTGTGATTGGGTTATAGACCTTGGCCCAGAAGCAGGAGACATGGGCGGAAACCTAGTATTTGCTGGCAAACCTATGGAAATGAAAAAAGTGAAAGAGAGTAATACAGGGAGATTTCTGTAACTAATATAAAATTTCCAAATTATTTGTTTTGGAACAATACCTACAAGGAATAGAATAAATTCTACAAAAAATACCCAGTTTAGGGTATTGTATATTAATAAACCAAATATTAATTTTGACTTTTCTTAATAAGCAAATGGATTGATAAAATTTTAGTTTTTAATTTATTGATTTAACACTTTCATAGCTGTAAACTTTAAAATACTTTTTTAAAACAAATTAAAAAATAATTTTTAGTAAGC
>JANXOQ010000155.1 GCA_025357775.1 Ferruginibacter sp.
TTTGAGGGACGACTAATTATGTATTTTGAAATTATTATTGTTTAAGTAACTAACACTTTTATTTAGGTAATTTTACTTAAAAAATTTAACCCTATTCAAATTATAATTTTTAAACAAACACTTGTTAAATTCTTTTTTTAAGCATTAGCAATTGTTTAACACCATTTTCATTTTTTGAAACGTCTTATTTGTAATTAGTATCTACATATCATTTACCTTTAACTTATTAAAAATAAAAATTATGAAAACATTATTACTATTATTATCAATAGCATTATTTGCATCATGCAGTACTGCTTATAAAAGTGGACAAACACCAGACGATTTGTATTATTCAAAACCAAATACTACTAACGAAATAAAAAATGAGAGAGAAGTAACCTACGATCAAAATATGTACAATGATGAGGATAGAAAGATACGTATGGCAATACGCAATCAAAGATGGCGTTCATTTGATTATGATTATGACTACTCATATAGCCCTTACAAATATGGCTTAAATTATGGATATTATTATAATCCAGCTTATTACCCATACCCCGTTTATAGTAATTATTGCAATGTAAAATTCACTAATCCAAAAAATACAACTATTCGAACTACTAATCTAACTGGATATAATAATACTGTTACAACTTATAGCAATACAAAATTTAATAATAGCTTAAAACAAGTTTCAGTAAGAGGTTTTAATACTGGTAAACAACCTGCGAGAAATAATAATACACGTAATTACGAAAGTAGAACTTACAATATAACTGCACCTAGCAATAATAATAGTAGTAATGGTACTACTGCACCTGCATCTGGAAATGCAGTGTCTATGCCAAGCAGAGGTGGTAGATAAAATCTTCAAATTAAATTATTAGAAAATTACTTTTATTAAAAGTGAAATTATATTGTTATGAAAAAAACACTCACTATTTTTTTATTATTTATTGTTTCAAAAACTATAGCTCAAATACCTGAGGATGCTATGAGATATACATGGTTTCCGCAGAGTGGAACTGCACGCTCTCAGGCCATTGGTGGTGCTATAGGCTCACTTGGTGGAGACCTTACTTCAAACTTTGTAAATCCTGCTGGTATCGGTTTTTACAAAACTGGAGAAGCTACAATTTCTGCTGGTTATTCAATGAACAAACAAAAAATTGCTTATAAAGGACTATTACAAAATGATAATAAAAATTATTTTGGACTTGGCACTTCAGGTTTTGTATTGGCCATACCAAATGAGAGTGTTAGTAGTGCAAGCACAAAATCTGCATCCGTGGCATTTACGCAAAAAGCAAATTTTAATAATAATATACAATACAAAGGATTTAATAATAGTAGTTCTTTTGTTGAAACATTTGCAGAAGAACTGGCTAGTGGATTAAATTTAACAGATGTATTAAGCACAAAATCTACTTCTCCATATACTGTTGCACCAGCTTATATTTCTTTCTTAATTGATACTGCAACTGTAGGAGGTAAAAAGGTGGTTAGATCATTAACAGACAAAATTATTGATGCTGGAAGGTATTTGAAACAAGAAATGAATAAAACTACTAGTGGAGCAATGTATGAATTAGCTGGCACTTATGCTGGTAGTGATGGTGACAAATGGTTTTGGGGTGCTACCATTGGAGTTCCAATTATTAATTTTGAAAACAATACAGTTTTTAAAGAAACAGATACATCATCTATAACAACCGACCAATTTAAGTCATTTACTTTTACCGATAATTATACAACTAAAGGAGTTGGTATTAATGGTAAATTTGGATTAATTTATAGACCTAAAGAATATATAAGAATTGGATTAGCGATACATACTCCGTCATATATGTCACTAGATGATGAAAGAAAAACATCTTTAGCTACAACATTAGAAAATCCTTTTAAAGATACTGTTATTAACTCTAGTACTTTTACAAATGGACAAGAAAGGGGGCTAGCATCATACGCACAGACCACTCCATGGAAATACATTTTAAGTGCTTCATATGTTTTTAGAGAGGTAGAAGATGTAACAAAGCAAAGAGGATTTATTAGTGCCGATATAGAATATGTAAGGCATAACCGAAGCAGATTTAGCAGCAATGCAGAACAACCATCAGAAGGAGACAAAGCATATTACAATCAGCTTAGTAGTGTAATAAAAAACATTTATAAAAGCAATGTAAATGTAAGAGTTGGTGGCGAAGTAAAGTTTAACACAATAATGGCAAGACTAGGATTTGGCTACTACGGAAGCCCATATAAAGAAACACCTAATACAGCTAATAAAATGACTTTTAGCGGTGGGCTTGGCTACAGAAACAAGGGATTTTTTGCGGATTTAACTTATGTACATTTAGTAACAAACGATTTTGATGTGCCTTACCGTTTACAAAATACATTAACAGAATTTGCATCTGTAAAACAACAAACTGGCAATATAATGGCTACGATTGGTGTTAAGTTTTAATAATTTCATTTTTACAATACTCTAATATTTTATTATTAGTAAGCCAAATAATTTCGGCATCTTTTTTAAACCAAGTTACCTGACGCTTTGCATAGTGTCGGGTATTTTGTTTTATAAGATTAAATGCTTTTTGTTTAGTTAATTTACCTTCAAAGTATTCAAACATTTCTCTATAGCCTACAGTTTGTAATGCATTTAGGATTTTGTTTGGAAATAAAATCTTTGCTTCCATTTCTAATCCAGCATCAATCATATTATCAACTCTTACATTTATTCTGCTATACAAAACCTCTCTTTCTGTCTCTACTCCTATTTTAATAATATTAAAATATCTTTCTTTTTTTATTTTTTGTTGATGATGAACTATAGATTTACCTGTACCTCTTATTACTTCTAAAGCACGCATAACTCTTTGTGGGTTTTGTATTTCTCCCTGCACAAAGTATAATTCATCTTCTACTTTTATTTGTGCTTGTAACCAAGGTAAGCCATGCAAATTATATTTTTCAATAATTTCAATTTTTATGTTTTCATCAATTTTTGGAATATCATCTAGCCCATCACAAAATGCTTTTAGGTATAAACCAGTACCACCACATACTACGGCTATATTATTTTTTGTAAATATTTCATCCGCTGCCGCTAAAGCGTATTTTTCATAATCAGCAGCTGTAAAATTTTGCTCTATGCTATGCGAATTAATAAAATAATGCTTAACAGCCAAAAGCTCCTGCATGCTTGGCTTTGCAACTGCAATATTTAATTCTTTAAAACATTGGCGGCTGTCTGCAGAAATTATTTGTGTATTAAAATATTGAGCTAATTGTATGGCTATACCCGTTTTGCCGCTTGCAGTAGGACCGCAAATTATAATGCAAGTTTTTTGTTTCATTAAAATAGGTTTGTAAAGAACTTATTTTATTATAAATCACTTTTCTTATATTGTAGGAATTACGTAATAAACTTTATCACAATTGCAATTCATAAAATTGAGTAATTTTAAATTTCTTCTGTAAATTCATCATTTTGTTCATCTGCTTCATCTCCCATATCCTCACCTACCTCCTCCCCTTCTTCGCTAAATCCTTCATCCATTTCAGTTGCTTTTAAATCATATTTTTCTTCCATTTCTGCAAGGCGTTTATCTACCAATCCTTTTGTGCCATACTGTGGTGGTGCTATGCCTTCGCTACGCACACAGCAAGGGTATTCCATTTTTACAATTTCTGTTTTTTCTACACTTATAAGTTCTATTGCAAAAAGCCAAAGTTTGGTAAAATCGTATTCGTAAATAAATTTTTGGTTAGGTTCTTTTATTTCCGTTCCAATTACAGTATCAGCCATAATAAGCGGCTCTACCCTGTATTCCTTATCATATTTTTCTATTGAAATTTCTCTGCCACGCTGCCAAGTATCGTTGCTTCTATAAAAAGTAGCAGCATGTTTATTATCAAACTCATAAGCTTTTAACAATGCTTGGTGCAGGTCTAAAAAACTATTTGTATGCTTTATTACAACATCTCTATAAATACTTTCATCCTCTTGAAAATAAACTCTAAATTTTAGAATAGCCATGCAATTAAATTATATGTTTTTAATTAAAAAAAAATCAACATTATTAGGTAAAAAAATTAAAGAGTCTTTTGTGGAACACAAGCAAGGAC
>JANXOQ010000179.1 GCA_025357775.1 Ferruginibacter sp.
TTAGCCTACGTATATGGAAAGTAATATTTGCAGCTACTACAGATATTCCGCCAATGGATAGGTATAAGATAATTGCATGGCTTGGATGGGTTTTGAATTTGTTGATTGCAGAGTGGATTATTTATAAAACTCCATCATTCTACCCAGAAGGGAGAAGAAACAAAATAGATTGAAAAATAGATTTGGTTAATAATAATAGATAAATAGATAGTTGAAGATGCAATGTGCGACGCCACCGAAGCTCAATCAAAGAACCAAAGCCCATTAAACAAAATTATAAAAAAGAAGTTTTATAATTTGCTGCTTTTCTATAAACCTACATACCCCAACGAGGTTTACTTTTGTGAAACCCATGGGCAAAAAACGAAGTTTTTTAAACTAGTATGAAATAAAAATCATTCGTACTTTTGTATAATATAAAGTTATAAAATGGCCGATACACAAGAAATTTTACAAGAAGTAGTAATAAAATTTGCAGGCGATAGTGGTGATGGTATGCAACTTACAGGTACTCAATTTACCAATAACAGCGCCATGCTGGGGCTCGACCTTGCTACGTTTCCTGATTTTCCTGCGGAGATACGTGCCCCTATAGGTACGCTGCCTGGCGTAAGTGGTTTTCAACTTAGGTTTAGCAGTGATAGAATTTTTACACCAGGTGATGAATGTGATGTGCTAGTGGCAATGAATGCTGCTGCACTAAAAGTAAATTTAAAAGCCCTAAAAAAAGGGGGTAAGATAATTGTAAATACGGATGGTTTTGATGCAAAAAATTTACGCCTAGCAAATTACCCCGATGGCGTAAATCCTGTGCAAGATAATAGCCTCGATGGATATGAAGTAATAAAAATGGATGTTACTAAAATGACCCGTGAGGCATTGAAAGATATAACCATGGGTACCAAAGAAAAAGACCGTGCAAAAAATATGTTTGTGCTAGGTTTTTTATACTGGATGTACAACAGAAGCATGGATAATACCATTAATTTTCTTACAGAAAAATTTGGTAAAAAACCAGAAATACTTGAAAGTAATAAAAAGGCATTGCAAAGTGGTTATAATTATGGCGATACTACGGAAACTTTTTCTGCAAGATATTCTGTAGCAAAAGCGGTGATGAAGGCTGGTACTTACCGCTCTATGATGGGTAACCAAGCTTTGTCTTATGGGCTTATTGCAGCTTCGCAAAAAAGTGGGCTGCCTATATTTTTAGGCTCTTACCCTATTACACCTGCATCGGATATTTTGCATGAGCTAAGCCGGCATAAGGCATTTGGTGTGCGTACATTTCAAGCAGAAGATGAAATAGCAGCAATAACCTCCGCTATTGGCGCAAGCTATGGTGGACACCTTGGGGTAACTACTACAAGCGGACCGGGTATGGCGCTAAAGGCAGAAGCAATGGGGCTTGCAGTGATGTTAGAAATACCATTACTTATAATAAATGTACAACGTGGTGGCCCAAGCACGGGCTTACCTACCAAAACAGAACAGAGTGATTTGATGCAAGCATACTATGGTAGAAATGGGGAATGCCCGATGCCAGTAATTTCTGCAAGTACACCAAGCGATTGTTTTGATGCGGTGTACGAAGCATTTAGAATATCGGTGCAACATATGACGCCTGTAATATTCTTAAGCGATGGGTATATTGCCAATGGTGCTGAGCCGTGGAAGTTTCCACAAAGTGCGGATTTGCCAGAAATAAAAACGGAATTTAAAACTCAACTTGGTGACCATGAAGAAAAATTTGAACCATACTTACGTGATGAAAAACTTGTACGCCCTTGGGTAATACCTGGCACACCTGCTATGGAGCATCGCATTGGTGGATTAGAAAAACAAAATATTACGGGCAACATAAGTTACGAACCAGAAAACCATCAACTGATGGTGAAAATTCGTCAAGAAAAAGTAGATAAAATAGCTGACCACATACCAGACCAAAAACTAGATAGTGGGGCTGAAAAAGGAAAAGTTTTAGTACTTGGTTGGGGAAGTACTTATGGCTCTATAAAAAGTGCTTGCGCTCAGTTGCAAGCGCAAGGTGCTTCTATATCTCATGCACACATTCGTTACATAAGACCTTTCCCCAAAAACTTGGGCGATATTATTAAAAACTTTGATAAAGTTTTGATACCAGAATTGAACAACGGACAATTGGTAAAAATTATTAGAGATGTGTACATGGTAGATGCAAAAGCGTACAATAAAATAATGGGTATACCTTTTACAAAGACAGAATTGGTGGAAGTAATGAAGGAGTTGTTGTAATAATAAAATTTTTCTAATGTTAATAAATGCGCCATTTGGCGCATTTATTATTTACAAACCGCCTTCAAAAATCTTTCTACAGCATAAGTGCAAACCTGCCCTGCGGGGCTATTTAAATTATAATCACAGCCATGGGTGGCATATTTAAATTCTAAATAATAGTTGGGCACTTTTAATTCGTTTAATTTTTTTTGTAAATGCTCATTATGTATGTAAAATACGAGTGGGTCTATTTTTCCATGTATCATTAAAGTAGGTGGGGAAGATGTATCTGCTTGCTGTACGGCACTTATTTCCTTAAATTTTTCTGGCACTTCTTTATATAAACCGCCAAGGTAGTTGTTGTAAATTTCGTTGTTGTTTAATACCCCAGCATTAGATGAAAGCTGCCCTGCCCAAATCATATCTGCTGGCCCATAATAACTAATTACTCCTTTTATATTTTTATTATGAAAACTATAAGCAGCACATAAAGCTATTTGCGCCCCTGCACTACGACCTAGTAATATTATGTTATTGCTGTCTATGTTTAATGATTGTGCATGGGCTATAAAATATTTTATTGCATCTCTTGTATCTTCTACAGGTGCTGGTGCTTTGTAAGTAGGTGCAAGCCTATAATTAATAGCCGCTACATTATACCCTTTTGATGCTAAATAACTATTTAGCTCGGGCAATTGTGTATTATCCCCACTTTGCCAAGAGCCGCCATGTATAACGATTACGAGTGGCAAAGGTTTTATAGAAATAGAAGGGTAAAAATTTGCTATTAAGTTTTTACCATCAAAAGATTTATAAGTTATTGTTTTGAATAACCCATTTTTTTTACCAGAAAACATTTTTGTAAAACTAAATATAGGAGGCAAATCCGTATCGTCTTTTACAGGAAAAATTTGTTGCATTTTATTTAAGATAGTACTTTTTTGGTTTAATATTTCTATAATTGGCAATGAGAAAATTAAAAAAGCAACAGCACTAATTGTAGAAATTGGAATTGCAAATTTTGTAGATTTTATTCCTACAAAAAACATTACAAGCATGAGCAACATTGGTATGTATGGAAAGCTAGTAATACCAACAGTTACCTTCCACAAAAATGAATTGGGTGCTGGAAAAATAATAAGTAAGGAAACAAATAAAAAGAAAATAGAGATTATTAATTTAATCATTTTTCAATATACGATTTGTTGTGGCAAAATATTTTTTAATAAAAAAAACGCTAAATGAACCGTTAAGATTTTTAGCGTTTAATAAAACAAAGTAAACCAATAAAACCGTAAATTTTGTAGTTGTTAAATTATATAGGTATTTTTCTAATTTTAATAACTTTTATCCAATGCAAAAAAAGTATAATTGGATATGATGGGTCAAACTCGAACCATTTTTTTGCAAAGTTTGTACTATTAGGATGTTTATGATGATTGTTCTGAAAAAGCTCTCCCATTAACAGAAAATCTAGTGGTAAACTGTTTTTGCTTTTATCTTTATTGTCGTAATTAGTATAACCATATTTATGCCCACACCAATTTACAATAGCGCCATGTACTGGCCCCATAAAAAAATGAACAGGCACTAAAAAAAACAACCACCATGCTGTTGCAAACTTTATGTAAAAAAGTAAATACAATACCCCGAACCCAATGCGAAACATCCAAAGATTGGTAATTTTATCTAAGAATTTCCATTCAGGATAATTTCCTCTAAAAGCCTTATCTGGTTCTACATTATACTTTGCATAATTTAAATAGATATCTTTTGTACGCATTGTCATTTCCCATACATCTTTAAAAAAATGAGGAGAATGTGGGTCTTGCTCAGTATCGCTATACGCATGGTGCATACGGTGCATTATTGCATACGCCCGAGGATTTAAAAAAGAAGAAC
>JANXOQ010000287.1 GCA_025357775.1 Ferruginibacter sp.
AATATTACTTGTAGAATGATTAAACATAAACCTGTTTATTTAACACAATTAAAAATGGAGTAAGTAAATGCCTACTTCAATGAATTAAATATTCGGTAAGAAAAGAAAATTTTAGTAAAATAAAATGTTTATAACTAATAAAAGTTTTTTGAATATAGCTTTTTGTTGTGCGATTTCCATTTCAACTCATCAAACAATTTTCAAACGACATTCAACTTTTCATTTCTTAACTCTTTCTGGGTTATTGGCCACAAAACTTTTCCAATCATTTTTACCTGCACTAGCGCCAAGAATTAAATTGCTACTTTGATAATGATGGCAAAGTGCTACTGCTACTGCATCTGATGCATCATTGGTGCGTGGCTCACCTTCAAATTGTAAAATAGATTGCAGCATTTTTAGCACTTGTGTTTTATCTGCATTGCCATTGCCCGTTACAGATTGTTTTACCTTTTTGGGTGAGTATTCTGTAACGGCTAGCCCTGCTTGCATGGCTGCTGCTATGGCCACACCTTGTGCCCTACCTAGCTTTAACATACTCTGCACATTTTTCCCAAAAAATGGTGCTTCTATGGCAAAGTCGGTAGCCTTGTATGTTTTTATAATAGTTACTACTTTTTCGTGTATAGCTTGCAATCGTTGGTATGCATCCAACTTTATATTCATTTTTAGCACATCCATTTCTATTAATTTTAGCGATTTACCTTTTACTTGTATTACACCAATACCCATGGCAATAGTGCCTGGGTCAATGCCTAAAATTATTTTTGTTGTGTTTTGCAATACGGATACTATTTTTACCAAAATTATCTAACTGCGCAAAAGTATTAAAATATTATTCAACTGGTTTTTAGGACCAATTATTTTCCTATTATTATCATGGAGTTTGTATAAGCAAGTACAAGCACAGACTGATTTAGCCAGCAGATGGATACAAATTAAACAAAGTTTTTATAACCCATTATTGTGGGCTGCTTGCATGCTTGTATTAGTAAACTGGAGTATAGAGGCTCGCAAGTGGCAAATACAATTAAAACCGCTGGAAAGAATGAATTTCTTGACCGCTTTTAAAAGTGTGTTAGCAGGTTGCAGTATTACAATGCTTACGCCTTATAGGGTTGGTGAGTATGGTGGGCGCATTTTATTTGTAAATGAAGACCACAGGCTAGATGCCATACCACTTAACATTTTAGGCAGCGTGAGCCAATTATTTGTAACAATAATAATGGGTACTGGTGGGCTATTATATCTAAAATTTGTACAGCACGACGAGCATATTTTTAGTTTCCTACCTTCTTATTCTGTCAATATTTTATTGGGTTTGTCCATTACAGTAGCTTTTATACTTTTACTAGTTTATTTACGTGTAAGTTTATTAGTAAAATTATTTAGTAGAATACCATCACTTTCCAAATTTGTAACGCATATAATCTTACTCAATACATTTTCTCGTAAACAATTGTTAAGAATTTTATTTTTGTCTTTTGTACGATATGCAGTATTTATTTTGCAATACATTTTATTGTTACAATCTATGCAAGTACAAATAAATATTTTTACTTGCTATTGGCTTATAACAGTTTTTTATTTGTTAATGGCTTTTGCACCTACAATTGGTTTTACAGAGTTACCCTTAAGGGCATCTGCAAGTGTTGCTTTGTTGCAACTATACACTACCAATACAATAGGCATACAAGCAGCTTCTTTAGGTATCTTTTTTATAAATTTAGTTGTGCCAGCTATAGTAGGCAGTATATTTATTTTAGGAATAAAAATTTTAAAAGAAAAATGAAAAACTTTACAAAACAGTTTTGTGCTTTAGCAGTAATATTAATTTCTGTAACATACTCTTTTGCTCAAAAATCTGAGTTTTGTGGCATTAAAAATACCGCCTTTTTAGAAGGAGAAAAAGTAGTAATGAAAGTTTTTTATAATGCCATGGGTGCCTACATTGGGGCAGGTGAGGCAAGTTTTACTACGGAGCTTACAAGGTTTAATGGCAAGCCTGTTTATCATTGTGTAGGTGATGGAAAAACATATCCATTTTTTGATAAATTTTTTAAAGTAAGAGATAGATATGAAAGTTTTATAGATATAGAAACAATGTCTCCTCTTAAATTTTTACGTAATGTAGAAGAAGGTAAAACAAAAATTTATAATAACGTAACTTTTAATCAAAGTGCTAATACAGCAGTAAGTACCAATGGGGTTTTTAAAATAACTCCTTGTATGCAAGATGTGGTAAGTGCTGTATACTATGCAAGAAATATTAATTGGGATAAATTTAACCCTGGTGATAAAATACCTTTTGATATGTTTTTGGATGATGAAATTTATCATTTGTACATACGTTACATAGGTAAAGAAAAAATAAAAACACAATACGGAAAGTTTAATGCAATAAAGTTTAAACCACTAGTTGTAAAAGGTACTATTTTTGATGGTGGCGAAAAATTATCTGCATGGGTAAGCGACGACCCAAACCACTTATTGCTTAGAGTAGAAAGCCCAATATCTGTTGGCACCGTAAAAATAGATATGATGAGTTATAACGGACTGCGCTATCCGCTAACGTCTTTGATATCTTTTAGGTAATATTTAATTTTTAATAAACTTCACTCTACAAGCTTCCAAAAATCTTAAGGAAATAATTAGCTTTTCATTTTGAAAAAAATATTCAATTTTTAAACTATCCTTAGTATTTTGTGAATATAAAATAGCATACACCGAGTCTACTATTTTATACTTATCATAGGGTATTTGCTATCAGAAAATAACTACTTTCAAAATTATTATTTGCCTAACCTACATTGCAGTAAAACTCTTTAAATCAACTGTACTACTGCGTTTAATTTTTTCGATTTTGTTTGTGGGTACTACAAACTTTTTTACGAGTAAATGGTTTAGGTTTAAAAATTGAGAGCGGTGCAAATTTCGTTTTTCCCTTCTGATGACTCACTGCATTGTCGGATTACAATGGTTTAATTATATTCATTCACTATTGTATTTTTTCTTCATTTGTATTTAATATGGTGAGTAGAAAATAAATGTTTTTCTTTTTATCTTTTTCTAAAACCTCATAGCTTATTGATGTTACAATCTTGTCAATATTTACAATATTCTAAATAAGTAAATTTTATTTCTTAACATATAAAAATCATTTTCTCACCCTTCCCAATTTTAATTATCTTATACTTACATTAAATTATGAATTATTATGCATTCCCTCTACCCTCTTTACAAAACCTACCTACAACAAATTGCTGATATTAAATATGCCTCCGCAGTATTGCAGTGGGACCAAGAAACATATCTACCCAAAAATGGCAACTATACTAGGGGTAGGCAAATAGCTACTTTAAATGAAATAGCTCATGAAAAATTTACAGATGCTAAGCTGGGCAATTTGCTTAAAGAACTTTTTTTAGAAGAAAATTTAACAGCAACCGAAAAAAGAAACGTACAGCTTACGCAAGATGATTTTGATAGAAACAAAAAAATACCTGCTGCATTTGTATATAAAATGAGCAGTGTTATTAACGTGGGTTATCATGCTTGGGTAGATGCACGAAAGCAAAATAGCTTTGTTGTGTTTGAAAAACCCTTACAAGATATAATAACCATAAAAAAAGAAGAAGCAGAATTATTGGGCTATCAAAAGCACCCTTACGATGCGCTTATGAATGATTATGACAAAGGGCTTACAGTAGATATTGTAGATAAGTTATTTGCAGTTTTACAACCACAATTATCCTTATTACTTAACGCAATAGCTGCAAAACCAATAATAGATGATAGCATCCTTCGCCAATATTTTGATAAAAGTACACAGTGGGAACTAGGTGTGGAAACTTTAAAAAGAATGCATTTCAATTTTGATGCAGGCAGGCAAGATATTAGTGAACATCCCTTTACTACCAACTTTAGCAATAGCGATGTAAGGATAACTACAAGGATAGACGAAAATGATTTTGCTAACATGCTATGGAGTTGTATACACGAGGGTGGGCACGCACTATACGAGCAAGGGCTACCTGAGCATGAGTATGGTATGCCGCTTGGTGAGCATTGTAGCCTAAGTATACACGAAAGCCAAAGTCGCTTGTGGGAAAATTGTATAGGTAGGGGGGAATCTTTTTGGAAATTCAATTATGAAATGCTGAAACAAAAATTTCCTCAACAATTTAATAATGTTACTATTCAACAATTTTATACTGCTATTAATAAAGTACAACCTTCGCTAATAAGAACAGAAGCAGATGAGCTTACTTATCATTTTCATGTAATGATACGCTATGAAATAGAAAAACTATTGATAGAAGGCACAATCGTAGCAAAGGATATACCAACCTATTGGAATGAAAAGTACCAAAAATACTTAGGAGTAAATGTACCGAATGATGTGCAAGGTTGCTTGCAAGATGTGCATTGGGGACATGGTAGTTTTGGATATTTTGCCACATATAGCATTGGTAGCTTATATGCAGCCCAATTTTATGCAGCAATAAAAAAAGAAAACGCAATAGTTGAAAATCAATTGAGTGTTGGTAATAATTTAGATGTCTTACATTGGTTGCAAAAAAACATTTATGCACATGGGCGATTTTACAACTCTGAAGAGCTTTGTAAAAAAGCTACTGGTGAAAATTTAAATAGTAAATACTTTATTGATTATGTAACTTGTAAGTATAAAAGCATTTATAATTTGTAAACTTATAATATTGCTAAAAACTATTTTCTTAATTTTTTTACATAATAATAGCAATCAATAAAAAGTAAAAATATAATGTACTTACAAACCAAATCGTAAACCCATTTTTTGGTTGCTTAGCACAATTTTTATTGCTAATTTAAGTTTATAGAATATTATAATCAGTATTTTAGTATATTGGTGCAACTAAAAAATAAAACACATTATTATGAGCGCAAAATCGCTCTTTAAATTTATATATATATTAATATTTTCTTGCTTTTTTGGCAATAGTACAAAAGCGCAGCTTACTGCAGATTTTAGTACTTCAACACCTACTTTTGGTTGTGAGCCATTTCTGCAAGTAAATTTTAAAGATTTGAGTACAGGTGGTGCGATTTCTTGGAAATGGTATTTTGGCACAAACCCTAACCCCGTTATTTTACAAGACCCAACTTATCTATTTACAACAGCTGGTTTGTATACTGTAAAACTTGTAGTAACAGATGCTGCGGGTAATACATCAACAAAAACAAAAGTAAATTACATAGAAGTTTTTGGTAAGCCAACAGTAGTGTTTACTGGTATACCAACGGTTGGATGTATACCATTACCTGTACAGTATACCGATAACTCTATAACGGGGCAAGGAGCTACTACAATAACTAGCTGGGCTTGGGATTTTGGTAATGGAGCACCCCAACCACTTGCTGGTCAGCAAAACCCAGTGCGTATTTATAATAGTGCAAGTTCATTTAATGTTACGCTAACTGTTGCTAATGATAAAGGTTGTATAAGCACTCTTTCCAAACCAGCTTACATTGTAACCGCTGCAAAACCAACTGCATCTTTTATAAGTAGTGCACCAGTCGGTTGCACATCTCCACAAACCATTAATTTTACTAATACAACCCTTGGTGGGCCATACACTTACCAATGGGATTTTAATAATAACGGTACCAATTTTATACCTACTTCTACAAGTGCCAACCCATCCAACTCGTTTACCACAGGCACTTATAACGTAAAACTTGTAGTAACAAATAGCATTGGCTGCACAGATACTACAACAGCACAAATTATAATAGGCTCGTTGGTTGCAAATTTTACAGCCCCTTTAAATACTTGTGTAGGCAAAGCAGTAAATATTACCAATACAACCTTGCCAGCTCCTACATCAGCAGCGTGGGATTTTGGAGATGGAACAACATCTACAGGCATTAGCCCAGTAAAAACTTATACCACTGCGGGTACTTATACAATTGCACTTACCAGCTTTTTTAGTACATGTCAAAATAGCACTACCAAAAATATTACAGTATTTGCAAACCCTTCTGCGGCATTTAATGCTGCACCATTATCTGATTGCAAACCACCCCTTACAGTAAATTTTACTGCTACCACCGCTGGAGCAGCTGCTTATGAATGGCATTTTGGAGATGGAGGCTCTAGCAGTTTAGAAAACCCTAGCCACACTTATGTTAGCTACGGTTTATTTACAGATACTTTAATAATAACCAACACAAATGGGTGTAAAGACACGGTAATAAAAATAAGCCATATAAAAATACAAAAGCCTTCAGTTACCATACTTGGTATACCTAGCCGAGGTTGTGCACCTCTTACACAAATTTTTACAGCTTCGGTAAGTAGCGTAAATGCAGTAATTGGCTACGAATGGTTTAAAAACAATGTGCTGTTTTCTACCTTGGCAAGCCCTACAGAAATATTTGCCGCTGGTACTTATGATATAAAACTAGTAATAACCACTGCTGGAGGCTGTACAGAATCTACAACTGTGCCACAAGGAATAAGAGCAGGTACAAAGCCAAATGCTGGTTTTGTGGGTGCGCCCTTGCAAGTTTGCGCATTTTTGCCTATTCAATTTACAGATACAAGCAGTGGTAATCCAGATTATTGGGAATGGATTTTTGACCCTCCTAATGGTTTTATAGGAAGTGGTGAAAGAGATTTTAACCAAAACCCTGCACATATTTTTGAAGATACTGGCTACTATACCATTACACTTATTGTGAGTAATAATGGATGTAGAGACACTGCAACATTTATAAATTATGTAAAAGTATTACCTCCTATTGCAAAGTTTAGGTTTGTGCCAAATTGTATAAGTCGTTTTGAAAGAACCTTTATAGATGAATCTATAGGTGCAGATACATGGCTGTGGGATTTTGATGATGTACCATCTGGTGTTGTAAATAATACCTCAAGCATACCAAGCCCAACACATATTTTTTCAGCCCCAGGCAACTATCAAGTAAAACTTACTGTTACTAATATTACTACTGGCTGTTTTTATACTAAAATATTGCCTGTAGTTATTGCAAATGAATTGGCAGTTTTTACAGCATCAAAATTAGAGTTTTGTAAAAATGATTTTACCAGCTTTACAGCTACCTCTATTAATGCTACTTCACAAATTTTAAGTTACCATTGGTATTTTGGTGATGGTACAGATATTATTACCCCTTCCAATATTATTACACACACTTACACAACAAGTGGTAATAAAACAATAAAACTTATAATTAAAGATGTAAATGGCTGCCTTGACTCTATTACAAAAATAGATTATATAAAAGTATATGGACCAATAGCTAATTTTACAACACCAAATGTAGGAACTTGTAAAAGCACAAATATAGTTTTTAATGACCTTAGTACTACAGATGGCATACATACAATATCCCCATGGATATGGACTTTTGGTGATGATGGTACAAACAATATAAGTTTTGTAGCTCCGCCATTTGTACATCAATATACCGCAGCAGGTACCTATTCGGTAAAACTAAAAATAATGGATAGCTTTGGTTGTAGCGATAGTATTATAAAGCCCAATTATATAACTGTAACGGCACCTGTTGCAAATTTTACTGCATCCGAAACAATATCTTGCCAAGGAAAAAATATTAATTTTACCAATTCATCTTCTGGTGTGGGTAATACTTATGCATGGAATTTTGGGGACGTGCCTTCTGGAGCTTTAAATACTTCTAATGTTGTAAACCCATTTCATATTTTTAACCAAGACGGCATTTTTAATGTAACCCTTGTGGTAACTGACGCAAATGGTTGCTTAGATACAAAGACGATAATAATAACTATAGGAAACCCTGTAGCAAATTTTACTGTCGTAAACCCTTCTAATGCTTGCCCACCTGTAGTGGCTTCATTTATTAATACTTCTACCAATGGGGTATCATATGTATGGACGTTTGGAGATGGCCCTGCAACAGTAACCGACTTTAGTACTTCGCATACTTATAATGTAGCAGGCAATTTTGCAGTAAAACTCGTAACAACAAGTGCAGGGGGCTGTTTTGATACAAAAATCTTTAACGTAATGGTTGCTGGGCCATCAGGTACTTTTTCTTATACACCTTTAATTAGCTGTAGTCCATTGCTTGTAAATTTTACTACAACAAATATCATTGCTGTTGATACAAGTTTTTTATACGGAGATGGTAATGGTGGAAAGCAATTAAGCCACCTTTACAAAATAAACTTATTAAACGGTTTAATGGTAGGAGATTATACACCCATAATGGTATTAAAAGATGCTGCAGGCTGCGTTGTAACTGTAATTGGTTCTCAACCCGTACAAGTAAAAGGAGTAATACCAAGCTTTGCACAAGATACTTTTAAACTTTGTGGAAGTGGTAATATAGCATTTACCAGCGCATTTATAAGTAATGACGTAATAACTACGTATGCTTGGAAATTTGGTGATATTGTACCTGGCCCAGAAGGTACTTCTTCATTGCCTACTCCTTCATATTTTTATCCAACCACAGGTTTATATTACCCAAAACTGCGTATTACAACCGCAACTGGGTGTTTTGCAGATACTACAGCACCAATACCAACAAGGGTTGTAAAAATACCCGATATTGTTGCTGACCAACCTAGCAATAAATGTGCAATTGCCACATACAGTTTTAATGCGGCAAACCTTGTAAACCCAGATACTTCTGCTATTACATGGAAATGGAAATTTACAAACGGAAATACTGTTGTAAATGCAAACGGCGTTAGCCCCAACAATGTAATTTTTGATATAGCTGGTATTTATTTAGATACACTTATTGCTATAAATAGTACTGGTTGTAGAGATACCGCTTACAATAACTTTACAGTGTATCCAAAACCTATTATTGATGCAGGTATAGATACTTTTTCTTGCAAGGATAAAGGCGTAAACTTAACTGCTAATGGTGCACTTTTTTATACATGGTCTCCTTCTGGTTTATTTGGAGCAACTATACTTGCAAACCCTAATGTACTTACAGAATACACTGTGGAAGGAACAAGTGTAAATGGTTGTAAAAATACGGACAAAGTAATAGTAGATGTAATAAATCCTTTCATAATGCAAAGCCCATTAGATGCTAAAATTTGCGAAGGATCATCTACAATATTAAACTCAATGGGGGCTGAAAATTATATATGGAGCCCACCTACTGGGCTAAGTGCCACTTTTGGAAACCCTATAACTGCAAAGCCAGATACAACAACAATTTATACTTTAATAGGTATTGGTAAAAAAGGCTGTTTTTCAGATACATCTACTATAAGGGTAGACGTATTCCCTAACCCTGTAGTAAATGCTGGGCCTGATAGGGTATTAAATGTTGGTGAAACAATTACACTTGTGCCAATACTTTCCCCAGATATTACGGAAGCAGTATGGACACCATCTATTGGTATAGTAAACAGAAATTTTCCTTCTATAACCATTAGACCGAACCAAAATATTATGTATACAGTAACAGTAAAAAACCCTGCTGGCTGTACAGCTATAGATATTGTAAATATTAAATTGCTTTGCAATGATGCTAATATATTTATGCCAAATACTTTTTCGCCAAATGGAGATGGAAATAATGATATTTTTTACCCAAGAGGAAAAGGCATTTATTCAATAAAACAACTGCGTATTTATGATAGATGGGGCGAAGAAGTTTTTGCAAGGTATCAATTTACAGCTAATGATTTAAGCAAAGGCTGGGATGGAACTTTTAAAGGAAAAACCTTGCTGCCAGATGTATATGTTTATATGATGGATGTACAATGTAATAATGGGGAAACAACTACTTATAAAGGAAATGTAGCATTGATAAAGTAATAATAAACTATTGGCTAAAATAATGCCACTTAAATAAAACAAATGTTGAAAAACTTCGTTTTATAATTAATCTAAAATAAAACAGTGTGTAAATAATACACCAACAATCTGAATGAAGCCTATTTTGCTCAAATATATTATTCTGTTTGCAATCGTAACAGTTGCTAACAAAGTAAGAGGGCAGGATATACATTTTTCACAATTATTTGAAACGCCTTTTTTGCGTAACCCTGCGCTTGCTGGTTTATTTAAAGGAGATATTAGAATACAAACCGTTTATAGGTCTCAATGGAATCAAGTTACAGATGCTTACAGCACCGTATCTGCCAATATGGAGTATAAATTACCTGTAGGAAACGCAAATGATTTTTTGACCTTTGGCGGTCAATTTTTGTACGATAAATCTGGTACTGTAAGTTTAACTTCTACACACATATTGCCTACTATAAATTTTCACAAATCATTAAGCACAGAAAAAAACAGGTATTTGTCGCTTGCTTTTATGGGTGGCTATGTACAAAAAAGTATAGACCAAAGTAAAGTAAGTACAAACAATCAATATTTTAATAGTACATATAATCCTTATTCTTATAATGGTGAGCCATTTACAAGTGGTAATTATGGATTTTTTGATGGCAGTGTAGGCCTAAGTTTCAATAGCCAATTAGGGCAAAATGAAGACAATAATTATTACGTAGGTATAGCATATCATCATTTTGCAAAACCAAAAAAACTTTCTTTTTATGATAATGTAACAGCAGAACTTACGCCAAAAATAGTAGCTTCTGCAGGTTTACGCATGAGTCTTACAGATTATTCATTTATAACTTTTGAGGGAGACTATAGTAAGCAAGGGCCAACAACCGAAATAATTGGGGGCTTGTTGTATACCTTAAAATTAGATGATATTGAAAACCCCATATACCTTATACACGGAGGAGCATACTTAAGAGCAAATGATGCCATAATACCTGTAGTAAAGTTGGAAACAACCCCAATGGCTTTTGCAATTAGCTACGACATTAATATATCAGGACTAAAAAAAGTAAGTAACAATAGAGGGGGCTTTGAATTATCTATTTCTTACAGAAAATTTTTGGAAAGGGATAATAGCACAAGTAAATCTCTAAGATGCCCGAAGTTTTAAGTGCTAAAATTTCTCCGCCCATTCTTTAAAATCTGATACTTTTTCTCGGCTCACAATTATCTCCTCTAATGTTGTAAAGTTTCGGATTATTATAATTAATCTGCTGTTATCGTAAGGTTTTACTTGTTCTATTGCATCTATGTGTACAATTATTTTTCTATTTGCTCTAAAAAACTTTTTTGGGTCTAAAATTTGTTCTAGTTTTTCTATAGTAGCATTTTTAATATATTTCTTCCCATCTCTTGCAACAAGGTATACAATTTTATTATCTGCTACAAAATAAGCTACATCTTCTACGGGTATAAAATAAGTTCGTTGTCCTACTTTTGCCAAAAACCGAGTTTTATATTTAACTGCTATATCGTCTTGCATTTGTTGCAAGAGCAAAGTATAATCTACTACTGGCAAATTGGTATTTTGAGTTTTTGTAAGATTATTATATTTTAAAAATGCATTAGCTAAAGTTTCAGCTGTTATCGGCTTTAAAATATAATCTATACTAAACAAGCGGAAGGCATCTAGAGCATACTGATTATATGCTGTTGTAAATATAATGGGTGCTGTAGTTTTTACTTTTTTAAATATTTCAAAACTATGCCCATCTGCTAGTTGTATATCTACAAATAATATATCTGGGTGTTTGTTAGTTTGTAAATAATCAACAGCATCCTCTACAGTTTCTAAAAATGCTACAATATTAATATCCTCATCATATTTTTTTATTAAAATTTGTAATCGTTCAGATGCTAATAATTCATCTTCAATAATAACTACGTTCATTTTAAAAGTTGATGGTTGAAAATTGAAAATTATTGAAATTTTTTATAAATCTAAAGGTTTAAAATTATTAGATAGGCAAAGCTTATAAAGTCTAATTCTCTAAACTCATAGGTTAAAAAGTTCTCAGTCTTTAAATATTATTTTAATGTTTGATAGAAAAACTAAATTATTAATCTAGCAATAACGGCAATATTACTTTAAAACTTTCTGTGCTTTTTTCTACCAACACTTCTTTCCCACTTACCAATTTATATCTTTTTATAATATTTTTAAGCCCTATTTCTGTGGAGTTTTCTACTATTTCTCTAAGTTGTAAATTGTTGCTTACGGCAAGCGTATGGTTGCCATTGGCATATAGCAAAATATTTAATGGCTTGCTACGGCTTGCAATATTATGTTTAATAGCATTTTCTACTAGCATTTGTAAAGATGCTGGTATTATTAGGCTTTCGTTATATTTTTCAGGTATATCTATTTTAATATTGAGGCCTACAGCAAATCTTTTTTCTAATAAAAATATATAAGGTTTTATAAATTCTAGCTCCGTTTGCAAGGTTACCAGTTCTTTTTCTTTGTTGTTTAGTATGTATCTGTATACTTGCGAAAATGCTTCTATAAATTTATTTGCATCTTCGTTATGCTGCATCACTAAAGAAGATAGAACATTAAGATTATTAAATAGAAAGTGAGGATTTATTTGACTTTTTATTAATTGTAATTCTGCCTGTGCAGTTATGCTTTTTAGTTCTTCAGCTTCTACAAATTTTGTTTTGTATTCTTTAAAATAAAATAAAATAGCATTTAATAAATGAAAAAGTAAATTGATAAGTACTGTATAAATTAAATTTAGTTTTAAAGGGATAAAACTTTTAGAAAGCGTAAGATTGTGCAATAATATACTTTCGGCCAAAACCAATGCAGTAGTAAGCATAAACATGATTGTACCACAAGCAACAAAAAAATAAACCAATACTCGTACTTTATTGCTACTATCCTTTATTCTTTTTACAAAGAAAGTTTCAAGCAGCCTTGCAATTTCCCAAACAAATAAGGTAACTAAAGTAATTGTACCAAGGGCATAGTACCACTCTATATTAATGTTAAAATATTTATATACTTCGCACAACACTGTGCTTACGTAGGTTAATAAGGCTAGTAAAAAAATAAAATAATATCGATATTTATGATTGAACATTAGTAGTAGTAAAATAAATAAGCATCAACAGTTTAACAAAAAGAATGCTACTGTTGATGCTTAAAGATAGAGATTAAAAAATATTATAACAATACCTTATCAATTACATGTACTACGCCATTTGTAGCTACAATATTAAACGTTGCTGAAGGCGTTGCAGTAATAATATTTGCTGGTGTAGCAGTTGAACCTGTTATTTTAACACTAGTACCTGCAAAAGACAATGTTTGTTGTGTACCTCCTGTAGATGCAGGTAGATTAGCAGTATTGGTAATTGGTGCAACCACAACAGATAAATCGCTTGCAAATACGTTTGTAGGTAGTACATGAGCCAATACAATTTTTCTTACAGTAGCAGAATCTGCGGCTGTGATTGCTGCTGGCGACGCAAAACCTGCTGCCCTAAAAGCATTGTTAGTAGGAGCAAAAACCGTGAATTTACCAGCGCCAGATAAAGTAGGAACTAATCCAGCTCTAGATGCAGCTGCAACCAATATAGAAAAAGTTGTATCACCTACAGCAATACCTGCAATAGTTTTTGTAGGAGGTATTAATACAGCATTTATAACATGTATAATGCCATTATCTACATTTACGTTCGCTACAATTACTTTCACACCATTTAAAAATACTCCATTAGTATTACTAGATGCAAATAAACTCTTAGTATTTAGAGTAGTTACTGCGTCAGAAGCAGGTACAGCTGAAGAGGCTACTTTTGTACCTAGTGCATGGTATAAAATAATTGCTCTAGCAGTTGCAGTGTCTAATGTATTCACAAGTGCATCTGTACTTAAGCCAGCAGCTCTAAATGCAGCATTATTTGGTGCAAACACAGTAAAAGTTCCAGCACCAGATAATGTACTAGCTAATCCAGCTTTTTTTACCGCTGTTAACAACAAAGAAAAACTGGTATCTGCAGATACATAACTTGCAATTGTTACAGGTGCTGGTACAGGTGTAGGCACTGGTGTAGGTGCAGGATCATCTTTTTTGCAAGATGATAAAGTTACTATCGTACCAATTGCGGTCACGAATAATAATTTTTGAATTGTTTGATAAATTTTCATAAATTTTATATTTTCTGTAATGTAAAATGATGTGTAAGAAATTATTGTGCCAAGTAGAGTGAATTGTGCAAAACCTGGAGTGAATTGTGGTTATTTAGTAAAAATTTTTCTTTCGAGTAATCAATAAAGAGGAGTTTTCAAAAGATAAATGAAAATTTGCATTGTGAAATTGAGCTGTTAAATAATTCTTTTAAAACTAATTATTTATTTGGTAAAAAAATCTCTGCAATCATGCAGCGAACTCCACCACCACCTATAGTTTCAATAGTTGGTATTAAAATTGGTAATAGTTCGTAATAAATTTTAATTATATTTTTTTTATCCTCTTCTAAACAATCATAAGCTCTTTGTGAAAGCACTACTATATTTTTATTTTTATTGGTTTTTAGCTCCAGTACATTACATGCAAAATTGTGCATTTGTATAAAACTAACATCAATAATTATGTGCTTGGTATAAAAAAATGATTGTAATACCAATTCCTTATCTTTTGGGTTTGTAATACTATCTAAACAAATAACCACAATGTTTTCTAAAACACAAAGCATTACATTGGTATGGTATATTGATTGACCATTTTGGTTATAAGCATTGAAATATATTGGTTGGTAGCCAAGTTTACTGCATAACTGTACAAAAATATCTTTATTTGTTCTTGGGGATAAACATGCATACGCAATTTTATGCACATGGTTAAAAACGATGCTCCCAGTGCCTTCCAAAAATTTATTTTCTTTTTCATAGATAGAAAAATCAATAATGTTTTTTACTATAAATTTTTCTTTAAGCGTTTCAATTACATCTAATCTTCTTTCACAACGCCTATTTTCTGCTAGCATTGGGTACAATATTATAATGCCATCTGCATGAAAACTTACCCAATTATTTGGAAAAATTGCATCTGGCTTTACAGGGCTTACAGTATCATTTATAGTGGTAACATCTACACCAATAAAATTTAAGGCTTCTCTTAAATTTTCAAACTCTTTAAACACTTTGGTGGCTACACATCTACTGTCTTCATCTATGCTATTTTGAAATGAATTGCTTACAGCAGTTTCAGTATTAAAAAGAAAATTAGTTGGGCGAATAAGTAATACACTATTAGTACTTTGCATAATATAATGCTACTTTTTTATTTTAATTTGCATTGCATAATTGTAAGTGTCTAATGAAGTAATTACTATTTTGTTTGTATCTGCAAAGTGTAGATATGAATACAATTTTTCTTTTGTAAATCGCTGACTCCAAAAACCTTCTTTAGTAGCAGTAAAAGTATCTTCATTACTTGTTATAACCGTCATGCCCATTTTATTGTACGACTCTTCTTGCTTTTGCCTTGTGCTTTCATTGTCTATATAACAAGCTCCTAATAATAATGCCCCACCTTCATTTAATAAATTATATGCGGAATAAAAAACAGTATCAAATTTTTCATTTTTTGTAAGGTCTAATATTTCTTCTGCATTTTTATATGTATCAAAACAAAAATTATCAGGATAAAAATTGCCAGGGGTAAACCATGTACAAATTACTAAGTCATATTTTTTTTGTAAAGTTGATAATGCTGTTGCTTCAAATAAAAAAGCAGTTGCTTTATTTTGTATGTTATGCTTTATAATGTTTTGGTTTGAAATATCTACACAAGCCTGAGCATTATCTGTACCATCGTAGGTGGTAATCATATCCCAAATTTCTTTTACACCACATAGGTGCATAGGTATTCTTGCATTGCCTATGCCAATATCTAAAATAGAAATGGGAGCATTTTTAGCAATTGCTAACTCTGTAATTACTTTTTTTAGTTCTATAAATTCTGCCCATTGTGCTTGTATTAAATGTTCTGAAACAAAATTTAAATCAAAAGATTTTTGTACTGTATTAGCATTATCGTACATAGCCATAGCAAAATGTTTAAAAATATTAATTAATTTTTATTTCGAATAAACTTAGTTTTAATGAGTCGTAGTGCTTGGGCAAACTATCTGATTTCATTTCTGGCGATAAGCCTAAAAAAGTAAAACCGCATTGTTGATAATGCTGTATTAATTTTTCATTATCACCCCATGTATCAAGCCTAATAAAATTCTTATTTTTTTCTTTACAATATTCTTTTGCCCAAACTACTATTTCTTTTACAAAGTTATTGCCCCTATAATTTGGGTGTGTTACTATTCGATGAATATAAATGGCTAGGTCATTATCTTTTTCGCCCCATATAATTGGGTCGTTAAATGTAATGGCAAATATTGCTACCACTTCATCATCTTTAATCATTTTAAATTGCCTATTTTCTGCAATTTCTGTTTGCACTAGGCCTGCATCAAACCCTTGCCAATGTTTGTTAAACTTTGTTTTTTGGTAGGCAATGGCGTAGTCATAAAAGGTAAAAATAGTTTCTACATCTTTATCATCACTATTTTTTATGTACATAATAAAGTAAAATTAAGCATAAAAAAAGAGCCAACTTTCGAAGGCTCTGTTTGTAAAAAATAATTATTTAAAATTTGTAATTAAAGGTAAGACTATACATTGTACCTAATTGGCTAAAATGTGAGCCATCATAAGTTGTTATGTTGTAGCGTCCATCAAAAGTAATTCTTAAATCTTGGTTGCGAAGCGAAGTAGGATCATTTACAATTGCATTAGCCGATGCTGACCCATCAGACTTAATTGTGTATTTTGGAATAACATTAAAAATATTATTCATATTAAACGCAATAGACAATTTTTTTGTAGCTGCATAATTAATACCTAAGTCTGTAACGTTAGCTGTTTTAAACTCTGTATATAACCCTGGGTCAGAAAAATCTGCTTGTTTAAACTTTGTAGGTCCAAAAGTGGTATTGTTTAAAGAAAAACCCCAATCCCCTAAGTCGTAATTTACACCAAAAATATATTTAAATTTCGGTCTTGATGTAAACATCAAAGCATCTTGTGTAGCATTAAACACTGTTTGCCCAGCTAGTGAGCCAGTTAATGCTTTTACACTTGCAGGATTATTAACATCACCATCTACTTTATTGGTAGTTGTAATATTTCCAGATAAATTAAAACCTAATTTACCTTTACCAACTGTCAGGTTTTTGTATTCTGCTACAAAATCAATACCCGATGTTATTGAATTTATACCATTAACAAAGAATGCTTGACCACCAGCTCCAAAATCTACAAGGTTTCCTAAAACAATTCTATCTTTTACAGAAATGTTATAATAATCTAAAGTTACATTAAAGTTTTTTGAAGGTTTTATACCAATACCGAATGTTAAATTGGTAGATTTTTCAGGATTTAATTTTGGCACTCCGTTAGCCCTTGCAGCTGTAGATACATTATTTATAATACCAGTAATTTGGATAGAACCACCAGCAAATGTAGACTGTGATTTTTCAGTATATATTTGGTGCAACGACGGTGCTCTAAACCCAGTAGATGCTGAACCTCTAAAAGTTAATTTATCATTTAAGACTTTGTATCTAGAACTTATTTTCCATACAGTTGCTGTTCCAAAATCGCTATAATTTTCTCCACGGATTGTACCGTTTAGTAAAAAATCTTTTGTAATGTCATAAGCTATATCAAAATAAGCTCCAAAGTTATAACGGTTAAATTTTCCAGAGTTTTCTGGGGTATTACCTTGATAAGAATCTGCTCCCAATCCGTCATAAGATTGTTTATCGCCTGCTACTACTTCAAAATTTTCTGTTCTTACTTCAGATCCAAAACCAATACTTACATTATCAGCAACTACTTTTGATATATCTATATTACCTACTAAATGGCTAAATTTTGTACCACCTGGTCTAAAAGTATTTTGCCCAACATATATATTAGGATTTGGAGCATAAATAAAAGCTCCCCCTGCATCCTTAGATCTATTTTGAGAATTGGTAACAGTATAGTCTTGGGTGTTTCCTCCAGCTGTTAAACTTGCATCAGAAACCCATCCGTTAATTTTAGATTTAAAGCCTACTGTTGCGTTATAGTCATTTAAATCCCCAATAAACGTAGGTACATAACCAATGTAAGATGCAGGTGTACCTGTACCATACAAAGAAGCTAAATATGGCATATCACTTACATTTCTCCAATATGGAGCTCTATAATTAGCATAAGAATTTACTTTTTTTACTACATAAGCAGCATTGTAGTAAAGGCTTGTTGTGGTACTTAATTCACTACCACCATTTAATTCAAACTTGGCTGCTACCGTTTCTGGCGCACCATTTATATTGCCACCATCTGGTTTTAATGCTAAAAAAGCTTGTGTGCGTGCAAGAGGCACTCCCCAATATGCAGCCTCGTCTGCTGCGCTTAGTATGCCTGGTCTGTTTGCTAAACCTACTTTAGAAAAATCTATAGTGTAGTTTATATAACCTTTTTCACCAATTGTAGAGCCATTGTTTATACTTAAGCCATAGGTTTTACCATCACCTTTGCCTGTTATACCAGTTCTTAATGTAGCAGAACCTCCGTTAGTATTTTTCTTCAAAATAATATTCATTACACCTGCTATAGCATCAGAACCATATTGTGCAGATGCTCCATCACGAAGTATTTCTACTCTTTCAATAGCATCCGTAGGTATTGCAGATATGTCAGCACCTGTTTCTCCACGCCCTGGCGATGTTTGTGTATATACCAGAGAAGACATATTTTTTCTTTTGCCGTTTATTAAAATTAATGTTCGGCTTGGCCCCATATTTCTAATTTCATAAGGGTCTAATAAAGAAGTAGCATCATTTACCGGTGTTTGTACAGTATTAAAAGATGGTACACGGTATTGCAGAGCTTTGTCAAAAGTTAACTGCCCTGTAGATTTTAATGATTTTGAATCTACATTATCAATTGGCAATGCAGATGTGGTAGCTGAACGAGGTAACGAACGACTACCAACTGATACAACAATCTCTTCTAATTTATCTGATGAAGCTATTAATGCTACATCTAAAGTTTTACTTTCACCAGCTGCAATAGTTACAGTTTCTACTACTGTTGTATAGCCTGTTTCTGAAAAAGTAATTTTATAGGTACCTGCTTCTAATGCTAAATTGTATTTTCCTTCAGCATTGGTAGTGGTACCTTTTTTAGATGGACTTGCAGTTATACTAACACTTGCTTGAGCAGCACCATCTGAAGTTACAGTTCCAGATAGTTTTTGGGCTATTAGGCTTGTACTATTTAATAGCACAAAACACAACATTAGAAAACGAAATAATTTTTTCATTAAAATTTGGGTTTAATTAAGTAATTATGTTAAATATTTGTGAATATACTTAAAAAAAATTGGATTCTAATATTTTTAAAAATTAATAATGTGTAGATAATTATGGTTGCTACCCTATTTTTTTTATTATTAATACTTGATTTTCAATTTTTAAGAAAATAAAATATACAAACAAAACTAAATGCAGTTAAGGTAATAGTACCTTATCGATTATATGTACAACCCCATTGTGGCATACAATATTTGTTGCTGTAATGGAGCAAGTATTATTTGTAGTACCTGCTACAACTAAGCCATTGGTATTTTTCCCTTTTATTGTTAAGGGGTTTGCAACAATATCCACAACCGTTTTATTTGTCAAGCCAGCAATCATGGTTAGACTATCACTTTTTAATTGTGGTGTAAATACTCTATTTGTAACCAAATGGTATCTTAAAATTGTTTTGAGTTGCAAAACGGGTATTTGGCTTATTCTTGAAAAAGAAAGTGAGGTAAGCAATGCTCTAAAAGCCGCATTGGTGGGTGCAAATACGGTAAGTGGTCTATTATTTAAAGTGGCAGTAAATGTAGAATCTCCCCCTAGTGCTGCGGTAGTGCTGTTTACCCTTGTAATGGCTACAACTAGTGAATCTAAACCAAATGAAACTGCTGTTGTAATAATATTACCAGTAGGTTGCCTAAGTATGCTACTAAGTTTGTGTATAACACCATTGTCTGCTTCTTTATTTAAAGCTTTTACCATTACACCATTTACAAACACCACACCCGCCACATTCTTATACACATAAAACGAATCTCCATCAATCGTTTTTTGCTTTGTTAAGCTATCTATTGCAATATTTGCAGCCAGTATTTTAGGAGATGTAGTGTGGTATGAAATTAGTTTGGCTAAGCCTGCAACAGATATTGAATCTTTTATAATTGTAGATGTAATACCAATATTTAAAAAAGCACTATCATCTGGTGCAAATAAAGTGTAAGCTCCTGTGGTTTTAAATTTAAAATCGAGCCCTGCTTTAAAAACAGCTTGTTTTAATAATTTATAACTAGCACTGTCAGCAACTAATTTATCGGTAATTGTATTTATGGCTACAAAAGTTGGTACGTCTTCTGCTTTTTTGCAAGAGGAAATAATAATTGAAAAAGTAACTATTATCAGAAAAAATATTTTGTTGTTGTTAATTATTTTCATGATTCATTTTTTGGGTAACTTTTATTCAAACATATTTTTTCGAAAAGTGAAAATACAAATCAAATTGAGAAAAATTTATCTCACATTGTTAAAATTGAGCAGAGCTCAATAGTTCTAATTCTCTAACTTTATATGAAAAAAAAGTTTAGTTCCAATTCAAAATACTTTTAGGTAAAATTATAAATAGTATAAAACTTTTTTACGCACTCCAACTTACACTTCCATCTTTTTCATCTTTTACAACAATGCCCATAGCGGTAAGTTGGTTTCTTATTTTATCTGATGTTGCAAAATCTTTTTTAGCTTTTGCTTCTTTTCTTATGTCTATTAATAATTCCATCACATTAGCTAATTTGCCACTACCCTCTTCGGTTGCTTGTTGTAGCCCAAAAACATCTTCTAAAAAAACTTTCATTTTTTCTTGTAATAATGTAAATGTAGTTTCGGTAATTGCACTTACTTTTATCAACCCATCCTTTATTGAATTGATAACGGGTACCAGTTCAAACATATTTGCCAATACTTTTGCAGTGTTAAAATCATCGTTCATGCATTCCTCAAAACCATTCACTAATTTTAATACTTTTTCTTCTAGCTCACTGTCTATCGTATCTGCAGTGTAAGTTAATTTTTGTAAAACTGTGTACGCATCCCATAATCTTTTTAAGCCTTTTTCAGATGCTTGCAATGCCTCATTACTAAAATCTAATGTGCTGCGGTACTGTGTTTGCAGCATAAAAAACTTTGTTGTCATGGGTGAGTATCCTTGCTCTAACAATGGGTGATTGCCCGTAAATAATTCATGCGGTAAAAATCCATTCCCAAGGCTCTTGCTCATGCGTGTACCATTTACGGTAAGCATATTTGTATGCATCCATATCTGCGCAGGGCTTTCATTAAAACATGCTTCGTTTTGTGCTATTTCATTGGTGTGGTGTGTAGCAGCAAGGTCCATGCCACCACCATGTAAGTCAAATCTTTTACCAAGGTATTTATTACTCATTGCAGAGCATTCAATATGCCAACCTGGGAAACCCATACCCCAAGGGCTTGGCCATTGCATAAGGTGTTCTGGCTTTGCTTTTATCCAAAGTGCAAAATCTAATCTTCCTTTTTTTTCTTCTTGCCCACCCAGTTCTCTTGTACCTTCTAGCAAGTCTTCAAGTTTTCTATTTGTAAGTATACCATAGGTTTTTTCTTTATCATATTTTTCTACATCAAAATAAATAGTTCCCTCTTTTTCATAAGCATATCCATTTGCAATTATTTGCTGCGTCATTTCTATTTGTTCGCTTATATGCCCTGTGGCAGTAGGTTCTATTGTAGGAGGCAATGTGTTTAGCAATTGCATTACTTCTCTAAAACCCAAGGTATATCTTTGTACAATTTCCATTGGCTCCAACTTTTCCCGCCTTGCCATTTTACTAAATTTATCATCGCCTTCATCTCTATCGCCTTCCAAATGCCCCGCATCGGTAATATTACGCACATAGCGTACTTTGTACCCAAGGTATTTTAAGTATCTATATATTACATCAAAAGAAATAAAAGTGCGACAATTACCCAAGTGTACATCGCTATACACAGTGGGGCCACATACGTATATGCCTACATAGCCAGGTTCTAAGGGAGTAAATAATTCTTTTTTTCTAGTGAGTGTATTGTAAATTTCTAATGCCATGTTGCAAATATATTTAAAAGGCATTTTATAATGTATGGTAAGATGATTTATAACAAAATTAGCATTCACGTACTAACCATTACACATCCTTTACTCCCCATTCCCCATCTTTACATCCGCCACAATTGGAAAATGATCACTTAACTTTTTAGGTATTTTTACATATTGCTCCACATCAAATTTATTATCTACAAAAATATTATCAATTCTTAAAGTTGGAGAAATACTAGAGAAAGTTCTACTTATACCACTCCCTTTTTCTGAGTAGGCATTTTTTAAATTTTTACCTATTGTACTATAGGCAAAACTATTAGGCACATCATTAAAATCGCCGCATAATATAATTGGGTATGGGCTCATGTTCATTTCTCTTTTTATATTTTCACTTTGTATTTGCCTTTTTATAAAACCAATTTTTAATTTGTATAAAATACTTTTCGATTTTTCAATATTTATTTCTGTATTATTTTCTGCATCATTTAAGTATTGCAAATTATCGTTACTAAATTTTAATGATTGTAAGTGAATATTAAAAACCCTAAAGGTATCAGTAGCTTTTACAATATCTATGTATTGAAAAATAAAGTTGTAGTCTTTAGAGTTGGTATATATCGTCTTTTTATTGATAATGGGATAACGACTATAAATAATTATCCCAAAATGATGTTTACTATCATAATCGTTGATTGTGTTATAGCAAAAAGAGTATTCGGAAAAATTTAATTTTTTTGAAATAGAAGGCACATAATTAATGGCTGTAGAATCTTTATCGCCACCTGCAAGTTCTTGAAAACATGCCACATCTGGTGCATATTTATTAATAAGATTTAGCATTTCAGTTTTTACTTCTGGGTGTTTTTTGTGATTAGCAATGTTAAATTGCTCCACATTCCAACTCATAATACGCAAGCTGGCAGTAGGTTTAGCCATTGTAAAATTACTAGCGGCACAAAATTTTATCATCTGCCCAATAGGTTTCCATGCTAGTAAAATAGTGATGATACTAATGAGTGCAATTTTCTTTTTTGCAAATAACCAAAATACTATAAAGCACACTAGCAATAATAATAAGTATAAAGATGCCAATGTAAAAAAACCAATGAACCAAAAGTTTTTTGGATTAAACCATGACCCATAGCAGCCAAGTAAAAACACAATTGCCACAACAATATTAATTGTAACAAAAAAGCCTTTTGTGAATTTTCTTAAAATACCTGCCATGGTTTAAAGATAAAACATAGTTTAAAAAATGAATAATAAATGTGGTGGGTGGCTCCACCCACCACATTTATTAGGTACTAGGCGGTAGTTCCAACAGCTATGTTTATAGTTTCTAAATAGTAAACGAAATATTTCATCATAAAATTGCCAACACTTTCTTAAAAGTAAAGCCCTTCATATTTGAAGGGCTTTATCATCATATTATCACATTGGCAAATTATCACATTTTCACATATGCATTTATCCATTCATACTCGTTAAAAACTCTGCATTGTCTTTTGTGCCTTTCATATTTTTTAGCAATGTATTCAAAGCCTCTTCTGGGTTCATATCTGCCATGTGCTTTCGTAGTACCCACATACGTTTAAAGGTATCTTTATCTAGCAATAAATCATCTCTACGAGTAGATGAAGACACAATATCTATAGCAGGATAAATACGACGGTTAGATAATTTACGCTCTAGCTGTAATTCCATATTACCCGTTCCTTTAAATTCTTCAAAAATTACTTCGTCCATTTTACTACCAGTATCTACAAGGGCTGTAGCAATGATAGTAAGCGAACCACCATTTTCTATTTTACGTGCTGCACCAAAAAACTGTTTTGGTTTTTGCATAGCATTTGCTTCTACACCACCACTTAAAACTTTACCACTACTTGGTGCGGTAGTATTATGCGCTCTTGCCAAACGTGTAATTGAGTCTAACAAAATAACCACATCATGCCCACACTCTACCAAGCGTTTTGCTTTGTTTAATGCAATGGTAGAAACCTTTACATGCTTCTCAGCTGGTTCATCAAAGGTAGATGCTATAACCTCTGCCCGTACACTTCTTTCCATATCTGTAACCTCCTCTGGGCGCTCATCTACCAGTACAATCATCAAATAACATTCTGGGTGGTTTTCTGCAATGGCATTGGCCAATTCCTTCAACAACATTGTCTTTCCCGTTTTTGGCTGTGCTACAATAAGTCCTCTCTGCCCTTTACCAATGGGTGTAAACAAATCCATTATTCTTGTACTGTAATTGTCAGCCGTTGTACAAAGGTTTAATTTTTCAAAAGGAAATAACGGAGTTAGGTAATCAAACGGTACTCTATCTCTTACTTCCTCTGGCGATTTACCATTTATCGTATTTACTTTTAGCAAAGCAAAATATTTCTCCCCTTCTTTTGGTGGGCGTACACTTCCAAAGACAGTATCACCAGTTTTTAAACCAAATAATTTTATTTGTGATGGCGATACATAAATATCATCCGGAGATGATAAATAATTATAATCACTACTTCTTAAAAAACCATATCCATCGGGCATCATTTCCAATACGCCTTCACCTTGTATAATACCATCAAATTCTATATTAAATACAGGCTGTTCTTTTGGTTTAAATTGTGGACGTGGAGTAAATTTTTTTTCAGCTGGCTCTTCCATTCCTATTTCTGGTTGTTGCACATCTTCTTCTTGTAGCATTTGTGCAATAGCAGCAGGTACTGTAGTTTGCTCTGCAGTTATAGGTTGCATATCCTCTTGGTTGCCCATGGGTTGCGCATCTTCATTCACTTCTTTTTTAAAAGGCTTTTTTTCTGCCAAAGGCTTTTTCCCTTTTAAAATTGGTTCTTTCCTTGTAGCAATTTTTGGAGCATCGGTAGCTGTGGTAGCTTTTTCAATTACAGGGCTATTTATTTCGATTTCTTTTGGTAAAGCAGTTGTTTCATTTTGCTCTCCTTTTACAATTCTTTTTCTTTTTGGCTTTTCAGCATCTGTAGTTTTTTCTACACTCATAGTGGCTTGTTTATCTAGTATAGCTTCAATAAGCGCTTGCTTATCAGCTTTTTTATTGGGTTTTATATTTAGTTCGTCTGCTACATCTTGCAGTTCGGGAACGAGCAGGTCGTTCAATTGTGATATATCGTACATAAAAATATTTCAGAAATACATTTATAAAAATGTAGCTTTTTCTGTTGTAAATTGAGGTTGAGATTTAGTTCTTAATGATTGGAAGACGTTCCTGCGAAGACTTATGAACGAGTAAATAAATACATTTTCCATTGTAAAAGTAAGGATATTTATTAAAACAGCGAAAAAAAATGTTTAATTGTTCAATTGATTAAATGTTTAATTGTTTTTAGTTTGTAATTATTCAATTTTTAAAGACAAAAAAACAAAGTGTATTTTGATTTTTATTAAGTAAATCATTTGTTGTTTACCAAGTTTAAATACCCTGATTGGGCTTTAGTGGCGTCGCACATTGCATCTTTACTGCTACTATTTGGCTTTTATTATTCAGCTTATTTCATCAATAGTTTATGAAATTTTACCAACTCTTCTTTTTCCGCATTTATTAGTTTACCATCTTTTTCAAATTTACTTTTAAAAAGCAATACCCTTTTGTGTTGAGGATATTTTTCAAGAATTTCAGTAATCATTTTTTCAGCAATTTTATCTTTTTCCTCTACTACATTTACTATAGATACAGTAGAGCGTTGAGTTGTATGTTTCTTTTTTATAATAGCTTCTAAAGTGGCTAGTTTACCAGCGTGTATGCCATGTATACGTTGCGCCTTGCCTTGCAAACCTTCTAGTTGTTTTTTGCTAAGCCCACCACGCTCCATGTATTGTATCTGTATGCTTTTGCAAAAGTTATCCTCAGGTTTTGCTTTTAATACAGCTTGTAAAACATAAGCCACTATATCCATATCGGGGTTAATGTGTTGCATAGAAACTATTTATTTTACGGAATTATAAAAGTAATTGGTTGCTTTCTATAAGCTTTTACTATTTTATCATTTTGTGAGGCAGGAACCCAGTTAAGTCTATTTTGCATAACAAGTTTTACATCATTTTTCATACCGTATCCAAAATTAGTTTATGCATCTAATTCAAAAATTTTACCACCTACATCGACAATAAATTCTACTATTGCTAGATACCTGCCACATTTACCATTTTTATCAACAAGTATTTGTCCTCTCAAGTTTTTTTTAATATTTTTTCACTTTTTTAGCCCCCCAGAAAATGATGTCTCCACCTGTACTTTGGTAAAGTCACCACTCATTAAGCTGTCAATTGTTTTTATATTGTTTTGAGCTTCTGCATTAAAAGTTGTATAAAAGAAATTGCTTATATTAAAATATTTTTTTCGTGCAATAAAAATATTCATTTCAATCCTAATAAAACAAAAAACTTTTTATCTTACCTTCATACTATGCAACCACTTACCATTAGCATCATACAAACAAACCTTTATTGGGAAAGTAAAGCAGCAAACCTAGCCATGCTTGAAAGTAAAATAAAAAACAGGGAAGAGCTTACAGAAATAATTGTATTGCCCGAAATGTTTACTACTGGTTTTTCTATGAACCCTACTGCCTTTGCAGAAAGCATGAATGGAGAAACGGTGGAGTGGATGAAAAGAATAGCTGCTGAAGAAAAAATTATATTGGTAGGGAGTGTAATTATTGTAGAAGAAAATAAATTTTACAACAGACTTATTTGGATGCTACCCAATGGGCAATATGGTGTATATGATAAGCGACATTTATTTGGTTTTGCAAAAGAAGATGAGCACTATGCAGCTGGCAATAAAAGATTAATAGCACAAGCCAAGGGTTGGAAAATAAATTTACAAATATGTTATGATTTGCGGTTCCCTGTGTGGGCAAGACAAACACCTACAAATGAAGATAGGAAGGGGTTTGATGCAGAATTTGAAATTTTAATATATGTAGCCAACTGGCCTGAGCGCCGCAGCCATGCATGGAAAACATTGCTTTGCGCAAGAGCTATTGAAAATCAATGTTATGTAATTGGAGTAAATAGAGTGGGTAATGACGGCAATAATATTTACCATAGTGGAAACTCAATGGTTATAGACCCACTAGGGCAGGTGCTTTACCACAAGGCTGACGAAGAAGATTTTTTTACCATAAAATTAGAGAAAGAAAAGTTAAATGAAATTAGAGAAAAATTCCCTTTTTTGAAAGATGCGGATAATTTTATGATAAACCCCTAGCATAGTTTGTAGAGTGCAGTTAGCAAATTTTATTTATGAAGCCCTATCATAGTGTACCAGATTAGTATAAAAGATTTAAACGCAAATCTCCCTGTTTTTTAAAAAAATTTAAACAAATAATTATTTTAAACCCTATCTTTTTTCACCTCATTTTCACCTCACCTATATTTTTTGGGTGGTTACTAATTACCATGGGTTTGCTGCGTAAGTATTCTGGCAGTTGTTTTGTTAAATAATCAATGCTTTGGCTACTTTCTAGTTCTTGAGGTATTCCAAAATGCTCTTTAAATCCAGTAAGTCCTTCATTATTATAAATCACACTTTTTGTTACACCATTTTCACCATAAGAAATTCCACCAATTCCTGCTCTTGTGGCAATATCTCCTTTTACACCTGCATGTAAATGATTTACAGTTACATTATTTCCAAGATTAGCGATGTTAATATAGCGCCTTGGGTCCTCATAATTCATAACATACCTTGTTGGAACAGATAATGCACCCACGCCACTAGGTGGCATTACAACTTTATAATCTATACCTACTTTATCTGTATATATTGGGGTATTAATAGTGTAAAGATCTACAGTCAGTTTTACACCAAACATGAGGGCGGTATCTTTTAAATGCCTTAATCCATTTATAGCTACATTACCTCCATGGCTATGTCCAATCAATGCAATGCGCATATCTTTTGGCAGTTTACCTTGTTCTTTTAGTTTTTGTAATGTACACCTCATTTCAGATGTAAGTTTATTCGAAACACTTTTTCTATCATGTGCTTGGTGTAATGGCCCATTAAAATTTCCCCAACTAAAATTTTGTTGCAAAACATTGTAATTTTGATTTAAATATATATTAGCAAAAGTTTTTTTAAAATTTTCTGAAAAGTATTTATAAGTTGTTTGAGTTACTTGTCCTTCAGTTAAAATTGTAGTAGGATTATCAGTACCATGCAAGAAGATTTGTAATACTAATGGTTTTGACATTTTATAATAAGTATTTAAAATATTTATAAAATATTGTTGGGGTTCAAACTGTAACTACATTCTCATTTTAACTTTTATGTTTGAATTCTGCTTTTCTTTAATGGGTGTTGATGCTTGAGAATTAGTTACATTATTATCTTCTTTTTTATTTATAGAAACAGGGTTGGCTTCGTAATTAGTCCTTGGAATTACAGTTTTATTTGGCCCACCTTTCTCTTCTCTTATCTTCAATTTTCCTTGTGGTATCGTTAGAATTAATAGAACCTCCTACTGTATTACAAGTAGTATTTCCCCAAGCAAGACTTAGGTTATTCACTAAATCAAATAATGGACTACCAATACCACCGCTATCAGGTAAATTAGTTGGCCTATATAATTGTATTTTTATTTAAAATTTATTGTTTTTTTTAATTCTTCTAATCAACATCATAAAGGTAATGGTTTATAACAAATACCAACTAATTTTAATTTATATCTATAATATTTGAAATTTATTAAACTAGATGTACGAATATTTTTTACAATTATTTATAGCACTATTTTATTTGCAATTTTTTAAATTCAAAATTTAAATTTAAGTATTTATTTATTAA
>JANXOQ010000405.1 GCA_025357775.1 Ferruginibacter sp.
ACCTAACTACAACTTTATATTTTCAATCAGCAACGGTTACGGGCAGAAGGAATACTATTTCCCAACCTGCACAAAGCCCTATCGTAGTTGTAAATAAATTTAGAATTTATTAACCCTTACAATAAAATTTTAATAGATTAATAAAAAATATTAACTATGCTCGAGCTTTACACTTTGAACCTTAAACCTAATAACCATGAATAGTTTTGGAACATTATTTAAAGTACACATATTTGGAGAATCTCATGGATCATCTGTTGGAATAAATATTGATGGATGCCCCGCTGGTATTGAGCTTACGCAAGAAGATTTTTTAGTAGATATTACAAGGCGACAAGGTGGCACACAACCTGGCACAACCCCACGAAAAGAGTCGGATATTCCAATATTTTTAACAGGCGTTTTTAATAATAAAACTACTGGTGCACCGCTTACTATTATTTTTGAAAATAATAATACTCGTAGTGGAGATTATGAAAAACAAAGAGCAGTACCTAGGCCTGGGCATGCTGATTTTACTGCATCGCAAAAGTTTGGTGGCTTTGAAGATTATAGAGGTGGTGGGCATTTTAGCGGAAGGCTTACTGTATGCCTTGTGGGTGCAGGAGTTGTAGCAAAAAAAATATTACAAAAAATAAATAAAAAAATTACCTGCCTTGCTACTTTACAAGAAGTAGGTGGCGAAACTGACATAGAAGTAGGTATAGCTAAAGCCATGAAAATGGGAGATAGTGTTGGTGGAATTGTAGAATGCACCGTAAAAAATTTACCTATAGGTTCGGGCGAACCTTTTTTTGACTCTGCAGAATCTTTATTGGCACATGCAGTATTTGCCATACCAGCTATAAAAGGTATTGAATTTGGAAGTGGGTTTGCAGCTGCAAAAATGTTTGGTGTAGATCACAATGATACTATTCAAAATAAAGATGGTTTAACACTTACAAATAATGCTGGTGGAATAGCAGGCGGCATTACCAATGGCAACGATTTGGTTTTTAGAATAGCTGTAAAACCAACATCATCTACCCCAAAAACTCAACAAACTTTTAATATACAAACAGAAACTATAGAAGATTTTTCAGTAAAAGGAAGACATGATTTGTGCATAGCATTGCGTGTACCAGTAGTGTTAGAATCTATAACTGCAATGGTTTTGGTAGATTTGTTGATGAGGCCTTACATAAAAAGCAGTATAAATTTTTATTTATAACTGTTATCTGGCTTATATAATTTATTTAAAAAATTATTTTACTCTATGGTCAATGCCCTAGGCAATCTCAATTTTTTTCCTGGCATTACATTTAGAGTAGCTCCAGTTTTTATTTCTTGTATTTGAGTAACAGATAAATCTAACACACACTCACCAGTAGCAATTGGGTCAATAAATATTTCGCTTTTATCTAGCAATACTAAGGGTGGTATATTTCCATCTTTCCAATTTGCTGCATCGCTCCAGTTTCCGTTACCAATAAAAATATAAGTATTGTACCCTTTCATAAAAAAACCACTAAAGCCAGTTACATCAAAACTTACTTCCCACCTACTTTGTACAGCATTCCATATAATGTTTACATCATTTGGATTGATGGTTTGTTTTGCACCAGTGTAAGATTCTGGCACACCTGTGCCATCATTGCTTAATCCTGAATATTTGTCTATCAATATTCTACCAATACCTTGTAGATCTACCGAGCTTGTTGGTAGCTTGGAGCCATTTACAGCATTGTATTCATCAAACTCTTGCTGAGTAAAATATAACGTTACAGTACCTGTTTTGGTGTCAGCATTTACCAATGGATTATTTACATTATCATATGGCGTTATTTCAAAATGTCGTTTTACATAGTTTGTATTTTGTACAGCATCTACCCAAAGTTTTACTTTTATAGAATCTGAAATAGCAGTTGTAGATGTAGTGCCAGTGGGTATTACTTGTGCAATAGGCTTGCAATTATTATCTACAAATAAATTATTAGCCGCTAGCAATTTTGTACTAAATGTAGCAGGAGCTACATTGGTAGCACTATCGGGTAATGAACAAATGTTATCATTTATTACACCATAAAATGCATCATTACCACCACCGCTAATTGGTTGTATTGCAGGGCTGGTTACATACATATAATTACTGCTTGTAAAACCACCATAAGCAAATTGATTGGTTTTTTTTACAGCCAATGCTTTACCATATCCACCTGTTGTAAACCTGACTGATAGCAATCTAGTATTAAAAGAATAGTTACTTTTCATAATAAAACCTCCTCCCGTGTAATCGCCAGGCTGATATTCAGTACTCATTGGAAAACCAAAGGCAGATGTACCTGTGAGGTAACAATTTCCCAATTCATCTGCGTCTATATTTCCAAGTTCACAAATTATACTATTGCCTTTTCCATTTGGTAATCTACCTGTAAAAGTTTGAGAGCGTATTACATCTCCAGTTGCTGGCTCGTATCTACCAAACACAGAGTGTGTCTCAGTTCCCGTATTATTTAGGTTAAACCAATTATCACCACCTATAGCCATTTTACCAGCTAACATTACATCTTTAGGGTCATATCTAAATATATGATTGCCACCATATACTTGTCCCGCTACATACAATTTTCCATCTTTACCAATTGTGCATCTATTCAATCTTGCATCGGCCATATTGTTATTAGATAAATTTATCCATTGCCTTATAGCTCCATTATTTGTGGTAATTGTTTCATCTTTTCCCCAATCATAATCTAGCCACTTTTGAGTACCATTATAATCAAAACCTTTTATTACAGGAACGTATACAGGTTGTACGCTGCCACCTATTTCACCAAGTGTATTAAAATTTTTAAACCCAACGCCTATTATAGTTTGTGAGGTTTCATCTATACATACGTCCGCAGTATAAGTAGATATACCACCACAATTTGCAATTGTAACAGCATCTTTATCTAAGTAAATTATATTACCACCAGTAGTTGTTGCGTCATTTATATCAGATTCATTTACTTCAAGCACAGCTGTTTTACCTGTAGCACCTACATCTATTCTAAAAGTATTTTTACCTGTTGAAGGTAATTTTTGCCATAATAAAATAGTGGCAGTTGCATTTATTTTAAATATACCATCGCTAACTGCTGCTATGTACAAATTATCGTTTCTATCTTTTGATAAGTCAGATATTTTTGCACATAATCTTGTAATAGATTTTAATGTTTTACCATCACTGCTCAATATTAAAACAGCACCAAGGCTGGCATCTGTAGCTCCATTAAGATAATATTTTGTAACACCTGCTAGGTTTATATTTCCAATATTTGCCACATATACGATATCGTTGTTTTCTTTAATTACAGCACCCCTTATTTCATCACTTATGCTTGTGCCCAAAAAACCAGTAGCTTTAAATTGGTTGCTACCGCCCGTCATTGTTACGCTTGGCGAAAACCCAAAACCACCAGTATTATCAAAAGCCTTTGCATATACAATTACACTACCAGTTGGTGGGTTATTCCAAATTGCACTAAATGGTGCTATACTTGACTCGGTTACCTTAACTCCATTTGCATAATATTCTACTTTTACTACCGTGCCATCTTTATCTTTTGCATCAGCAGCAAAAGTTATTTTTGCATTTTCTGCATAATTTAATCCTGCTATTGGATAAGTAATTTTAACAGTAGGCCCAAGGTTTAGATTGTCGCCATACACCCTTATTTGATCGAATTTACATTTTATATTAACAGCATTTGTAACTGTAGGATAATTTATTAAAATATTATAGATACCGCTTACAGGCACAGTAAATGGTAATTTTCTTATAGCATTTATATCAAAAAAACTAGGATCGCTGGCATTTGCAGGAGGTACAATATTTACATTATCTGTAGCTATAAGTGTAGCACCAGTAAGGGTAGCGCCTTGGTTAAAATAATATTTAAAGGTTTTTGTACCGCCATTTCCTCTTGCTATAAATTCTAAATTATAAGTAGTACCAGCTGCTAAGTAAATAGCAGGCGATGCTGCATAATTATTAGGCAATACTGTATTTATGTACAAACATTGTGTGCCTCTAAATAAGCTATTTATTACATAAGATTGGCTTGCATTTGCTGGTGGAAACTGCCAATAATCTAAACCAGCTCCGTTAGGATTATTTACATTAAAATCCCATTGTACATAAGGCTTTAAGGCTCCTACAGCTGTTCTAAAATTAATGGTTATGTTACTTGTATCGGAAGTAGAAACATTGTCTCTATTATCGGTAGCTTTTGCAAATAATTTGTACATACCAGGGTTTAAATCTTTGCAAGTATATTGATATGGTGGAAAAGAATCAGTAGATATTTTTGTGCTGTCTACAAAAAACTCAACAAATTTTATAGTACCATCTACATCACTTGCTGCTACATCAAAATATACCCTTGTACTATCTGCATAATCCTCACTTTTTACAAAATTATTAGTAGGAGTATTTAAATTAATAATTGGATACTTTGTTTCTTCTACACCAATATCATCAAAATAAGAGTATAAATACCCAGTAGTGCCATTAGCATTATAAAATTGATAAATTAAATAATATACTCCTGTAGTAGGTGGGGTAAATGTAGGATTTTGAGTTATAAACCCATAAGGTATGTAAATATTATTTGGACATTCAATGTTGCAAAAAAAAGTAGCACCTGTAATGCTTCTTGTAGTATTATAGCCAACTCTAACAGTTCTACCATAAGCAGCAGACCCTACTTTTTCTTTAAAAAAAGCAGTGTAAGTTTTACCTGCTTCCAAATTTATACCAGGTGATGCTAAATAGTTTGTACTGCTATTTAACTTCATCCTCAACCCCCCTGTTGCCGTACCATTTGCCAGCGTATCGCCAACGTTTAAATACCATTTCAAATCATGTGTAATGCCAGGTGTAGGCACTTGCCAGCCATTAAGCATTAATGTAGAAGAGTTAAAATTTTCAAAAAATGGAGGGGTTAATATTTGAGACTTTGATTCTGTATATAAAACACATAATAAAAAAAATGCTACTAGTTTTTTCATTTAGAAGGATTTGATAGTTTTTCTATTGTAATATTGGAAATATAAATTTATATTTCTTATACTTTATAAAAAAATTATTATAAAAAGAGGGGATAAAAACTCACATTTGTTTATACGAAAATCTCCCTTTTTTATTGTGTATGTTTTGATAATTTCACTTCTATTTAATACGGCATTTTTACAACTAAAGTATAATTTTATTTACTTCGATTTTAAACAGGTTAATAAATTGCTTAGGCTTCCTCTTTTTCTAACTGCCAAAGAAACAATAAGAGTAATTGATTACAGCAAGGAAAATTTTTAATAATAATTACGATTTTACTTTTTTACTAATTTATTGAAATCTTCGAAATCCTAAAAAAAGGTAACTTTGGAAAAGAAACATACCATTATTCATTTGGTAAACAGGATAAAATAGCTGAAATAATTGAGATTATTTTTTAAGTCGAAAACCTTATCTAACAAAAATTTAAAATAACGAAATGTTTTAACATTTGGACGCTAAAAACTGTTTTACTAATTTCTTTTAGCAATAATACTTGCCCCACTAATATTTTTTTCTTTAAGCTCACCATCACCTTTATAAAAAATATTACTTGCGCCACTTGCATTGGCGGTTATTTCAATATTAGCAGTAATATTTACATCGCTTGCTCCGCTTGCTTTTACTGTACAATTATCTACAATTAATTCATAAGCATACACATCGCTTGCACCGCTACATTCTATATTCATATTTTTAGCTGTACCACTAAGTTTCATATCGCTTGCACCACTGCATTTTACATTTAGCGATGCTATATTTATTTGTCCTTTAAAATCACTTGCACCACTTAGTTTAATATTTAAATATGGCAAATCCATTATACCTGCTACAATTATATTTGAAGCACTTGACGCTGTTATATATTCTATGCTTTTGTATGCCACATACACACTAAGTTTTCTATTTCTACCAATCCAACTTTTTTCACCTTCATAAAATATATGCAGCTCACCATTTTCTATTTCAGTTTTTATACCATCTCTATAGCTTTTCTGTACAGCACTTATTGCTATAGCTTCGGTATCTGCCTTGCTTAGGTAAAGCTGTATTCCGTTTGATACTTTTACACTTGTAAAACTCCCCGCAATTGTTCTTACTTCTGCATCTGCATCTACCACAAATTGTTTTTGTGCATTAGCACCAAAGGTTATTAATAAAAGAAGTATTTGAAAAATAAATTTCATAGTCTAATAGTTAAATTATTCTATTGTTAATTGTTATTTAATTTGTAAATCACTAATAGCTCTTTTCCATTTGAAATTTTTAAGCATATTTCAAACTAAGTCAGAAGAATCCATTTAAACAAACTGAGTAGCAGTACTCCAGTCTAAATACTCAATATTAAATACTCAATTCTCAATCCTATAAAGACTTCACTTGCCCACCACTACTTACCGATTTTCTTTCTACTTCGGGGTTGCCTTTGTACTTTATACTTCCACCACTACTTGCACTAGCAAATAATTTTTTTGCAACCCCAATTTTTATTTCTGCACCGCTAGATGCTGAGGCTGTACAATTTTCTGCTATAAAATCTGCTGCATTAAAAGTACCACCGCTGCTTGCACTTACTTTTACAGTGCTAGCTGTGCCACTCATTTTTATTGTGGATCCGCTACTAATAGCAATACTACAATCCTTTGCTTGCACTGCTGCATCAAGCTTTGCACCACTACTTACATTAATACTTAGTGCATCCGTTTTTATATTACTAGTAGCAGATAAAGAAGAGCCACTGCTTGCCATTAACTTATTTATACTTTTAAAAGTTACAAAAGCATTCAATTTTAAACCCTTTGTGTTATTGTTATTCCAACCTTTTTCTTTTGTTTCATAAAATATTTTGAGTACCCCATTTTTATCTATCTCTGTTTTTATGTTTTCTGTAAGCTCATCTTTTGAAGAACTTACTACCACGCTATTTTCTTCTCCTTGCGTTATTTGTACTGAAATACCAGTTGCACTACTTATACCGCTAAAATCACCCACGTTTCTTGTTTGTTTTGTTTGTGCCAATACAATTGTAGAAAAAAATAAAGCAGTAGCTGTTAATAATTGTTTCATTTTAAATAGATTTTTTTGTTGAAAATGATAGTCTATATTTTATACGTTTGATATGATTATTTGTTACAAAAAAATAAAAAATCATTTTCATTTTTTTTCACAATATATTTACAAATTAAATTTACCGACTGAATTTTCCGGGGTGCTACTACAATTGGCTGAGATAATACCCGAATAACCTGCTCAAGATAATACTTGCGAAGGGAGAAAGTTTCTTTTATTACCGATACTACTGCTCGGAATATTCAGCACAAATTATTTACATGAAATTATTATTAAGTGCTTGTTTATTTTGCCTAACAGCTATTTCTTATGCCCAAAGTGAAAAACTATTTAACGATACAAGTTTATTGCAACCTATAGAAATAACGGCTGAAAAAGCAACCGAAAGAAATCCTTTTGCAAAAACAAATTTAACCAGAGCAGATTTAAAGCAAAATAATATTGGGCAAGACCTCCCATTTATATTAAACAATACCCCAAGTGTGGTTGTAAACTCTGATGCGGGCAATGGCGCTGGCTATACAGGGATACGCATACGAGGCACAGATGCAACCCGTATAAACGTAACGCTCAATGGAATTCCTTACAATGATGCTGAGAGCCTTGGTACTTTTTTTGTAGATATGCCAGACATTGCTTCAAGTGCTAGCAGCATACAAGTACAAAGAGGTGTAGGTACTTCTGCCAATGGCGCAGGCTCTTTTGGTGGCAGTATAAATGTAAGTACAAATGAACTAGTAAGAAAGCAGAATATTGAGGTAAACTCTACGATTGGCTCCTATGGTTTGCTTAAAAATACATTGCTTTTTAATAGTGGTATTTTTAATAAAAACTTTACAATAGATGCTCGCATGAGCAATATAAAAAGTGATGGTTATATTGATAGAGCTACTGCAAGGTTAACATCTTACTTTGTAAGTGCATCTTTTGTAAATACTAAAAACAGTATACACTTAAATGTTTTTACAGGCAAAGAAAAAACATACCAAGCATATTATGGCACTATTGAAGATAGTTTAAAAAACAACAGAACCTATAATAGTGCTGGTACAGAACGTGCAAGTTCGCCTTACGAAAACCAAGTAGATGATTATACACAAACTCATTATCAATTATTTTATACACACAAGTTTAATAAATATTTAAATGGAAATGTCGCTATTTTTCTTACAAAAGGAAAAGGTTTTTATGAGCAATATAAAGCTGAGCAAAAGTTTTCTAAATATGGATTACCTAATTATGGCAGCATAAAAAAATCAGATATGATTAACCAACTATGGTTATACAATGATTTTTATGGCACTATATTTTCATTGAATTATGATAAAAAAAATACACAATTAATTGTTGGCGGAGGCTATAATCGCTACGAAGGGCGACACTTTGGTAAAATTATTTTTGCAACTGTGCAAGCTGCTGTTCCACTAAATTATGAATGGTACAATACACCTGCACGCAAGTACGATTTTTCTGCCTACGTAAAATGGACACAATCTTTTGGTAAGTATTTCCAAACATTTTTAGATGCACAATTACGAAATGTAGATTACAATATAAATGGGTTTAGAAAAAACCCAAACTTGCAAGTTGGTACTACCAATCTTTTTTTTAACCCAAAACTGGGTGTTACGTTTTCAAAAAATAACCTAAAACTCTATGCATCTTTTGGGCATGCTACCAAAGAACCAAATAGAGATGATTTTGAAGCAGGCATTGCCAAACGACCTGCCCCAGAAAAATTAAATGATATAGAAACAGGCATTGAATACAAAACAAAGAATATAAATATTGGTGCAAATTTTTATTACATGCAATACAAAAACCAACTAGTGCTTGTTGGCAATGTAAATGATGTGGGAGCCTATACAAGAACCAATATTAACGATAGTTACAGGACAGGAATAGAATTTTTCGGCAACACAAAATTGAATAAAATATTTTCAGTTTCTGGCAATGTAACACTTAGTAAAAACAAAGTAAAAAAATTTACAGAGATAATAGATAATTATGATAATGGAACATTGGTTACTAATTTTTATGACGAAGCTGACATTTCATTTTCCCCAAATGTAATAAGCAGTTTTGTGGTAAATATAAACCCAGTAAAAAACACTTCTCTTATTTTTACTAGCAAATATGTAAGCAAACAATACTTAGATAATACAAGTAATAATAACAGAAAGCTAAATGAATTTTTTACACAAGATGCACGTATAGGTTATACTTTACAAGGCACTAAAAATAGTGAAGTACATTTTTATTTTCAAGCCAATAATATTTTTTCAAAATTATATGAGCCTAATGGCTATACAAGCAGCTATATTTCTGGTGGAGAATTTATTACGGAAAATTATTATTTTCCCATGGCACCAGCAAATATTGTATTTGGGGTAAATATAAAAATGTAATAAAGGTTGCCTTTTTTTAAATAAATTATCAAACTGAAAGAAACTGCTTATTATTTATATGTAAGAATAATGCGCTTTTAAAACAAAATTTTAAACTCTTTGCAATAGACTTAAGCTAAATATTAATTTAGATATAAGCTGACTTTTTCTAATAAATTGGCACTAAACATTTGTATTGCAAAGCAGCTGAGGCAAACATTTTCTAGATAATACTTTTTTTGCAAATGCTTCAAGCCAAGGCATCACTTTCTTTCTTGCATTTTTAATTCAGTTTCATTATTTATACTTTGCAGTATAAACTCCCAATGTGCAGGTGCAATTTCAATAATCCTTTTATTAGTTTTCACTTTTATAAATCCCAAATTTTTATAATCAAAACTATCAAGCACTATTTCTTTAGTACCTAAAACGCTTACTTTTTACAGTTTGCATAAGCTTTATGAATTCTATTTTTGAAACTTTTATACCAATGTAACTACACATATATATTAATATTTGTAAAAAAATAGCAGTGTAAAACACTGCTATTAATAATTAATTTATTTAAAATTTCAATGTGTTACTTTTAAAATTTCGTTATCACTATGTTTGTATTTAAATAAAAATATAAATAATATTAAGATAACCGCTGCATATCCAGCAAAGC
>JANXOQ010000366.1 GCA_025357775.1 Ferruginibacter sp.
CCATGCATCAAAAGCCTGACGGCGATGCAATGGGTTCTACGCTTGGGTTGTATCACTTTCTTACCCAACTTGGACACACTGCAAAAGTAATATCACCAACTAATTGGGCAGATTTTATAAATTGGATGCCAGGTGTAAAAGATGTACTTGAATATGAAAAGCAAAAAGAAGTAGCAGATGAATTAATAGGAAGTGCAGATTGGATTTTTTGCTTAGATTTTAATACACTCAGCCGTACTAAGAATATGGAAGTGGCATTAAATGAAGCTTTAGGTAAAAGAATTTTAATAGACCATCACAGAGAGCCACAAGAAGAAAAATTTGCTTATGGATTAAGTAATACCCAAAAAAGTAGTACTTGCGAAATGGTGTACGATTTTATTGTGGATGCAGGCTTTGCAGAAAAAATAAATGAAGATATTGCACAGTGTTTATATGCAGGTGTTATGACTGATACTGGGTCATTTCGTTTTCCTAGTACAACTGCTAGCGTACATAGAATGGTAGCACATTTAAAAGAGCTAGGCCTATCTCATTCTATAGTACACGAAGCTTTATTTGATAACAATAGCGAAAACAGATTGCGTTTTTTAGGAAACGTTTTGTTAAATAGATTGGAAATGTTTTACGAATACAACACAGCTTTAATTTTAATACCACAAGCAGACCTTGTAAAATTTGATATTAAAACAGGGGATACAGAGGGTTTGGTAAATTTTCCGCTTGGAATACAAGGTATTAAATTTGTATCAATTATTATTGATAGAGGTGAGGAACGCAAATGTTCATTTAGAAGCAAAGGAGATTTTGATGTAAATACATTTGCAAGAAATAATTTTAATGGTGGCGGTCATTTTAATGCTGCAGGTGGTGCTACAACTGATACTTTAGAGCAAGCCAAAGAAACTTTTATAGCAGCCATGAAACAACATAGAGAACAATTAAGTACATATACATTTTAAAAATAAACAACAAACAACAATGAGAAAAATCTCTTATTTATTATTTGCAACTGCGGTTGCGTTTTCTGCTTGTACAGAAAGTTACAAGAAGGGTGAAAATGGAATGCAATACAAAATTATTGCATCAGGAAAAGGTGAAACGATAAAAATGGGTGAATTTTTAGAACTACATTTTACCTCTATTTTGAGTGGTGGCGGTAAAAAAGATTCTATTTTGAACAGCTCTAGAGAACAAGGTGCTGCACAAATTATGCCTTTCGATTCTACACAGTTGCCACCAGCTTATTTTAAAATATTTAAGCAAATGAAAAATGGCGATAGCCTTTCTACTAAAACATTGGTAGATTCTATGTTTAAAGACCAACCACAAGGCATGCCTCCTTATATGAAAAAGGGTATGTTTTTGGTAACAAACATAAAAATAATAAATGTTTATAAAACCCAAGCAGAAGCTGATAAAGCTAAGCAAGCTGGTATGGCAGCAGCAGAAGTAACAGCAAAAGCAAAAGGAGAAGTTCTTGCAAAAGCAGATGATAAAACGTTGACTGACTTTTTTGAAAAAAATAAATTTAAAGCTACCAAAACTGCAAAAGGTACATACGTAGAAATTTTACAAGCTGGTACTGGTGCTATACTTGATACCACTGTATTTGCAAAAATTAACTATACTGGTAAAACTTTGGATGGTAAAATGTTTGATTCTAACACCGACCCATCTAAAGGACATACAGAGCCATTATTAGTAAATCTTACAAACGACCAATCTCTTGGTAATGGTGTTATATTAGGTATGAGTGATGGTTTGTTAGGTTTGCAAAAAGGTGCGAAAGCTAAATTATACATACCCTCTGGTTTGGCGTACGGGCCACGTGGAGCAGGTGGAGATATTGCTCCAAATGCTAATTTAATATTTGAAGTAGAAATATTAGATGTTGTATCGAAAGCACAAATAAAAGTTGAAAATGATGTAAAGCAAAAACAAATGGAAGCTAAGCAAAAGCAGTATATGGATAGTGTAAAAAAAGCTACACCTGAAGCTCCTACAGCTCAAGGTCAGCAACCAGCTCAAGGACAAACCCAGCCATAACAAATTATATAAAAATAATTTAAAGTTTCAAATTTTTTAAGAAGCAGCTCTTTTAGAGCTGCTTTTTTGTTGTATAAGTAAGTTCTATTTTAGCATTTAAAAAACTTTTCAAACTTACATTTCATTGTTAAATTTTTAAAGCTGTATAAATACTACTCCACCTTAAATAAAATCATATTTGTACATAAGTTTTACAACTTCTTTTGCTTCTTTTACATCATGCACTCTTATAATATTTGCACCATTTTGCAATGCAAGCGTATTGAAAACAGTTGTACCGTTTAATGCATCTGCGGCTGTAATACCAAGCGTTTTGTAAATAGTACTTTTTCTTGAAACTCCCAGTAATATTGGCTTATCAAGCATTTTAAAAATAGATAAATTTTTAACTATTGTAAAGTTTTGCTCTATTGTTTTTGCAAAGCCAAAGCCGGGGTCAATAATACAATCAATTATTCCAGCATTTTTACACGCATCTATTTTTGCAATAAAATATTCTAATATTTCTTTTATTACATCATCATAATTGGTAAGTTGCTGCATAGTGTTTGGCGTACCTCTTGTATGCATACATATATAAGGTACGTTGCGCATGCTAG
>JANXOQ010000401.1 GCA_025357775.1 Ferruginibacter sp.
TTTTATTCTCGTTAAAGATATATAATTTTAGCTATTTTATCTATTGAGATAATAAGTTTATAATTTTTACCAATTACCCATGTTATACCTTGCTATACTAATATTTTAATACGACACGAAAACATTTTCAAAAAATTACGAATAGTGTTTTTATTTAGATCAAACAATGAAACTCTCTTATGTTGCAAAATCAGCAAAAAATAAATATTGATTTAAATGAACTAAGGTTTATACCTATTCTTCAAAAGCTAACATTAAATAAAATTATTTTTTTGATAACGCTTTGTTAATGATTTACAAACATGCTCAATTTATTTTTGTAACATAAAAGTAAAGAAAATGAGCGAAACATTTTTAAAGAACTCTGATTTAACTTTAGGATACAATAATTATTTACATGCTGCCAAAAGAGGGTTGCAGTCAACAAGTGTAAATAGCAATTTTCCAGCGCTACTTAAAAAATGAACTAAGTAAAATACAAAAAACACATGGCGAAGGCGCATTTGCTAGTGGTGCATTTATGGTGTATAAAGATTTGTTTTATGTATACATTACACAAGGTATAGCTGGGCTTGTAAACTGTGATAAAAAAGAGTATGCAGCGTTACCAAAAATAACTCAAAAAACTAGTCAATTAAAAGGTAATATTTTTTTGCAACAAAATTGTAAAGCAGTTATTTGTAAAACCTATCTAATAGCCGAATAATTTCTTGTGCATCATAATAAAGTTCTTGCATTTTTTCGCTGTTGGCAAAAGGCGAATATAATTGCATTTCTAAATTGGTAAATAGTTGTTGTAATTTTAATGTTGTATCAGCATCTACATTATTTTTATTAAACACTATTTCAATATTTTTTTTTGTAACGGCAGCTACAGGCAAATTTAATTTAGTAGATAAATAATTTTTTAGCCCTAAATTAAGTTCTTTAAAAAATGTATTGCTATCCCCAAATATTTTGTTGTGTGCCTCTACCAACCAATCTTTGGGTTGTAAAATTATATTTTCAGTAGTTGTTTTTTCATTTTTATTTTCCTCAATTTCAATTGTAGCTAAGTTTGTAATTTTTTTCTTTTTTGTAATTTTTATCAATAAAAACATAGCAATCGCAATTATACTAACTAATATACCTGTAATCCATTTATAGTTATCAACATAAAAAGAGTTTTGCTTTACAACCTTATTATTTTCTATTTCATTTTTTTCTACTCCTTTTATTACAGTTAATACTATAGGTTTTGTGGAGTCAGTAATATATTTTTTTTGATTTACATTAAAATAACTAAAAGTAATTATTGGCAAAGTATATATGCCAGTTTTTGCAATTATAAAAGAGTAATCAATAATTTTTTTTCCTGATATTGGTATTTCTAATTTATTAAACTCATCTTTTATTGTTGGTTCAAATGCTTCAAAGCCCAGTGGCCAGTCTATTTGAGGTATGTTTATTAATTGCATATTACCATTGCCACTAATTATGATTTTTAATTTTATTACATCGTCTGTAGTAAAAGTATTTTTTTGAAGAATGCTGCTAATGGAAAAGTTGCCTACTGCACCTTTAAAATTTTTAGGGATATCTTTTGTGGGCAGGGGTTTTATATTTACAAACAATGAATTACTTAATGCTGTAAATTTTTGTTTTATAATTTCATCAGCTGGTACTTTGGTGGTATCTAAATTTTTTAAAAAATCGACAGGTAATAAGTTTTTATTTCTATTTATGAAGGCTTCTTTTATAAATACAATATTATTTTCAACTTCCACTTTTTGCAACTCTATATTACCTGTTTGCAAAGGATATAGCTGAGATTTGCTCGCTACATATACAAAATAATCTTTTCCATTTATTTTTTGCTGCCCGTAATTCCCATAATTTGTAGGTTGCATATCTACCACAGAGAAACCATTAAAGGCTGCTGTTTTAGATATAACGCTTTCACTTTTTAAACGGGTGTATAACTTATAAGTTGCTACTATTGGCTCACCTAAGTAAGATGATGTTTTATCTACATCCAATTGAACAAACATATTATTCTTTATTTTTTCGGAAATATTTTCTCCACTTTTTAAAATATTATCAGCAAATGAAATTGAAGCGTTATTATTTGTTGTTGTTTTAAAAGTTGGTGCAGTTGTTTTAAAATTATTAATATTTGGGTTTGTAGCTATTTTTTTTAATACTGTAATTATTACTGTGTTACTCTTATAAAATTGACCATCTACTTCAGCATCTGCTGCTAAAAATTTAAAATTACCAGCTGCTTTAGGTTTTAGCACATAGTTATAAGCATAATACGATTCTAATTCCCCGTTAATAAGTGCAATATTACTTTCATGGTATGGCCCTCTAACTAAATCAAAATCTTTAAAAATTGGGGAAATTATTTTAGGTACTCCTCTAGCTTTTTCTACTTTAAGCTGTAGCTGAACAAAATCATTTTTACATATTTGAGTGGAAGACAGGCTAGCAGTAAACTTAATTTGTGCATTACTATACTTACACCCAATTAAAAAATAAAAAAAAACTAATTTCTTTAAAAAAGATATCATAAAGCAATATACAATTTAGCTAACCATTTTTCAAAAAAAGTGCTTTTTTTAAAAAATAAGATTACTAAAATTAAATGCTTGTAAACTTAATTTAATTTACAAGCATTTAATAAAAATTAGGTCTATTTATTGTAATAGGAAAGCTCTGTTTTACTACCGGGTGGGTTTTAGCTGCTTTTGGGGTGCTTTGTTTGTAGGAGTGTTTTTGTTTATAGGTACTAAGTTTGAAACACCTTTATACTTTACAGCTGGGTCATTGGGAGAAAATAACTTTATATTTCCTGCCTTAGCATAACCCTTATAAGCTGCTAGTTCAGCAAGTGTAAGTGTTTGGTATTTGCCATCTAAAGTTGTAACATGCCCTCTAGTTAAATTATCTATTTCTTTTGTGTTGCCCCCTCTTTTTATATTTTCTGCAAATTGAAATAATGGATTCCACATACTTGTTAATTTCATAACATTCAATTTTTCTTCTATAAACTTAGGATTGTGCATTACTAAATAATAATCTAAAACCCTACTTCTTTCTTTCCCAGTCATATCAAATAATGGGTTAAGCGTATCAAAGCCTTTTCCTGAGTTTTGACCAGCAAACATGCCATCCATGGCCATATTATTGCCTTTGTTATATTGAAAAAGTGCAACTGCTTTTATAACAAATACTTTTTCAGAATCTGGTAAGCTTGTGAACCATTTATTACCAAATAATGCTATTGCATTTCCAATTCCTACAGCAGTATTGTCTTTTATCAGCGTTCTATAACCAGCTAAAGATATAGCTAACTCTTTGCTAAAAAACACAGATAAAGTATCTGTAGTCCAAACCAATGTGTTTTGATTGCTTAATGCGGTGGTTATATTTTTACCTGCCTCTAGCGCAATTTTAAAACCTCTCATGTATGCCCCTATCGCTTGCCCTTGTGGTGTAAAAGCATTGAAACCATCAAAGTCTTTGTTCGTAATATCAACGTTAAGAACTCTTTTTTTTGTTATAACTTCATTTCCTCTATAATTAGTTTTATACTCATAAACTAAATTTGTACCTGGTCTTTTAAAAGGCATTAGTTCAGCAACCTTATCTCGTTCAATATCATTTTTACTAATTTTTATATTTTTATTTGCATTGTCTACTACATTTCCAAAGCCATCAATATTCCATAATTGAAAATTTTTAGACTGTTTATTCCTGTAATCTAAAATTTGCTTAGGGCTAGCCGAAATTGCTTTATTTTTATAAAGTTGTACTAGATATTCGAGGTCTAATGACGCTTTAATATTGTGATATCCAACTAAAGTTTTTTTATATTCTAATGGAGTAAGTTTATCAAAATACGATACTTTTTGAGATGTTTCATTAGCTTTTGGTCCGTTAAATGGAATTGGTAAATAAGCTATAGGGTCAGAACTGATAATATCTAATCGGGTATTAATTCCTATTGTTGGGTTATATTTAGTAATTACTGCAAGCCATGCAATATCCATATTTTGCTCTAGTATCTTTGACCCATTAAATTTATCAATTCCACCAGCCCAACTTTGTTTATGAAATCTTTGAAATCCCATTTGTAACTGAGATTTAATATCATTACTATCAAAAACTAAGCCGCCATTTTTTGTTTTTACTGAGTTAGGATTTACTATTGTTATTTCATTATTATCTCTCATTAGGCTAGTTTTTTTGATAAGACATTTATAATTCTACAAATAATGTAAAATAATTCATCTACTACGTATTTGTTTATTTAGACAAACTTCATTTATAAAATTAAAACATAAAATTAGCTACAAAATTTTACATTTTTTGTTAAGTAATTAATACTAAAATAATTTGGCATTGAGATTTTATTTATTAAAGTCATTTCTTTTTTTCTTCTATATTTTAATATATTCAACAATTGAAAGTCCACAGCTTTAGGTAATTATTTTAAAGTAGGGATATTATTTTAAAAACAATAAAATTCACTTTAATTGGTTGTATTTATTTTTACTAACGAGAGGGTTTTAATACTTTTTTCTGTTCGGTTGGTTGTTTTTTGTCTGTATTAATTGGAATATACTTACCATTAATATCTTTTTTATACTTAGGTACTAAATTGGAGGGTCCACTATATTTTATACTTGCACTGTCTGGCGAATAAATTTTTATACCTCTTACAGCTGCATAATTTTTGTATGCTTCATATTCTGCATAGGAAAGTTTTTGATATTCACCATTCACTGTTGTTACATGCCCTTTAGTTAATTTTGCTATTTCTCTTGTATCACCTTTTCTTTTTACATCTTGTCCAAAACCAAAAACAGG
>JANXOQ010000458.1 GCA_025357775.1 Ferruginibacter sp.
GCTGTTTCTGGTTGCAATTTATTTAAATAGTTTCCAGTTGTCCATTTGCCATTTTTATCAGTATCATATATTATTCTTATACCGTATTCGCCAGGGTGAAACATATTATTTGTCCAATCCTTATTTGTAATTGGGTAAGAAAACTTTACTTCTTCGCCATTTAAAAATTGGAGCAATGGTATTTTCTTTAAATCTAAATCATTAAAATGTAAAATTAATCTGCCATAATCTTCAGTACGTTTTGTACTAAAACGAAGAGTATCTATTTTGCCAATCTTACTGCCTAAAGAGTCTTTGGCAGCAAGTGTATCTATTATCAAAATAAGCTGCATATCTGCTTTCCATTTTGTATTAATGGTTATTTTTTTTGAAGAGCTATCTTTTGAAAATAATAATCCCATAATCTTTTTGTAATTGGTATCGGTTATAAAAATCTTTGTACTATCAAAAAACTTTATAGGGTTATTAAAATATATTTCTAATGGTTCAAATAAATCTTGTTTGCCTTGAAGAGAGCTGGTAACACGAAGTTTTTTATCGAGTATTTTTTTAGTAACAATTATTGGTACATTATTTAATTTTTCTTTTTCTTCTGCATAAGCGTAAAGCATTACTGGTTCTATATTTTTGGCATTTATTGTAGTATCTAAAAAAGCAAAAGTTTCAGATTTTGCATTGTATGTTTTGCTGCCATCACCATCTTTTAAAGCATAAATTTTAAATGTAGTTGCTGGTAAATTTATAAATTCGAAACTGCCATCTCCATTTACCTTGGCAATGTAATTTGGTTTCTTTTTTGTGACGGTACTATCTACTGCATTGCTATATAGCATTACCATTAATGTACTGTCTATGTCACCCGTTTCTGCAAGTACTATTTTGCCAGTTATAGTTAAAGAATCTAGCTTACTGCCAGTAGAAAATACATAGGTTAAATTTTTATAAATATTACCTTCATTTACATCTTTTATTGCATCTCCAAAATTTAAAGTATAAGTAGTATTTGGTAATAAAGTGTCTTTAAATTTTATCGTTACTGATTTTAAATCAGAAATAATAGTTGGATTTTTATTTTGAAATGGCGATATAATTAGATTTTTTTGTACTTCTTGTACATCTATATATTCATTAAAAGCAAGAGTGATTTTATTACTTTTTACATTCACACTGCCAAATATTGGAGAAGCTTTTATAAGTTTAGGTGAAACCGTATCTTTTGCTCCGCCAGTAGGCATACCTATTTGTGCACAGCCGCCTGTAAATAACGATAGGCTTATAAAAATAATTAATAAAAGAGTAACAGATATGTGTAAATAAATTCTCATTTTAAGATTATTAAAATCTTTTCAAAAATAACATCTAAATGTCAACTCTTTAAAATAATATTGCAAAGTATTGTTATAATTCAATTTTTATAAATATTTCGTTAGTTAAAACCTCCTTACAAATTATTAAGTCTTAAAATTAAAATCTATTATGAAAAAATTCATTACGCTTTTATTAGCAATAGCAACTGCTCAAATTTCTTATTGTCAAGCATATGATGGAACCGCAGATTATAACAAAAAAAGTCAAGCTGCTGTTTTAATTGAGTACAAGTATCCACAAGAAACAGTTGAAAAAGCATTAAAAGATAAATTAGAACTTCAAGGTTTAAAACTAAAAAGTAATAAGAGTTATATAGTAGCATATAACTCAGTCATAAGTAATATAAGCAGTAATCAAATTGAGTATGCTTTTATGGTTGATAGAAAAAGTAAGCGTGAAAAAGAAACAACTGTAATTACATTGGTAATGAATATTGCTGATGTAAATGCAACAGCAGATAATGCAGCTAAAGCAAAAGATTTTTTAAATGAATTGGGTATAAGCATAGATGCATTAAATGTAGAAAATATGGTTGTAGACCAAACAAAAATATTTGAAAAAGCAGAAAAGAAGAATAAAAATTTATTAGAAGATATTAGTGATTTAGAAAAGAAAATTAGAAAATACCAAGATGAATTATCTAAAACAAAAAGAGACCAAGATGACCAGCAAAAAGAAGTAAAACGCCAACAGGATATTTTGGATACTATAAAAGCAAAAAGGAAGTAAAGCCAAAGCCCCTCCAATTTTCCCAAAAGCGGTGAGAAATAATATAGAATAAAAATGCATTAATTACAATAAATTCTTAGTTGTAGAGTCTATTGTAGTAGCATGTAACTTTTAGTAACCTAAATTCATATTGTGTGATTTATGTGTCTAAATCATGTAGCTCAACTGCCAACTCATTATCCTTTACAAATTTGCACCACTTGCAATCTTCTTTGCCACAACCTGTGTAAAAATCTTTGGCTTGTATTTTTTCCCAAGCAGTTACAATTTGTTCTTTTACAATATTGCAATCTTCAGGGGTAATTACAATTTTTTCTTTGCGGTATTCTTTCTTTTTATCGGGCTCTATAAAATCAAATTCTGTGCTTATTACTTGCCAATTTTTTTGGTCGTAGTTGTCTATTAGTATTTTGTAGAAAACGGCTTGTCTCCAATAGTTACCACCATCAGGTTCATTATCATTTGGTCCTTTAAGTGATGGTAAAGCTCTTTCTATGTCACCGCTTTTATAGTCAACTACATTTACTGTTTTACCATCAAATTCCAATTTATCTAATTTACCTTTTAGCGGCACGCCATCTACCACCACACCACGTATGTTTCTTTCTATGGCTACCACTTTGTTCCACGTATTAATGTATTTATCGTAATAATTAAAAAGTACGCCTTCGCCATATTCCATGCGCCTTGCAAACGATTCTCTCGTAAAATTTTCTCTGTGCCTCCGCATGTACCAAATAAAATCTCCAAACATATCTTCTTTACTATTAAATTTTTCTTTACCACTATCTTGCATTTTTTTAAATAGCTTTTCCAATGCATGATGTATGGCGCTTCCAAAAGTTGTTGATTCATTTATGCCTGATGGTACTCTTATCATATTATTGAAATAAAACTGCAATGGGCATTTCATATAATTGTTAAGTGCCGTTACATTCATTTGAAATTTGCTAAGCAAGCCATCAATAAAATCATCTTCTGCATGGGCAATTTCAGGGGCTTGAGCTGTAAATTGTAATAGATTAAATGCCGCCATATCTTCCACAGAAATATTTATTTGCTCTACAGGCAGTTGGTGTACTTCTTGTATTTCTGCAATAAAAACGGATGGCTCTAAACCCTTGCCTTCATTGCTATATTTAGCATACGAAATATTTAAATATTTTTCTGCTCTGGTAAGTGCCACATAAAAAAGTCTGCGTAGTTCTTCACCGTCAGCCGCATCACTTGGTGTGGAAGCGAACATGGTATCAGGAAATTTATAACCACTTTGCGGTTTTCTTTTCTTTTCCCAAGACGATGCATTTAAACCTGCAAAAAATACATATTCAAACTCTAAACCCTTACTACCATGCGCTGTAAGCAGGTTTACGGCTTTTTCATTACCCGATACTTCTATAAGTGGCAAAGGCAAGTTTTCTTTTTTCATTAAATCCAATACATCCATAAATCCTTTTAGGTCTAAGTATGGATTACGTGCCGTTTCAGATTTTACAAAATCAAATAGTGCAGTAAGTAACTGTAGTAATTTTAATTTTTCTTCATGCTGCATTATGTATGCTAGCACGCCTCCATTTCGAATAATTTTATCTAGCAATTGTTGTAAGGAAATATTTGATACATCTGCTATCAAATTTTCAATTATTGAACTTGTATTTTTTAATGATTGGCTAATGCCACTATCAAACAAATCTTTTGGTGGTTGGTTGGCTTTGTCAAATAATAATTTTCTAATAGAAGATGCATCACCACCATATCTTTTACTATTTACCTCCACGGTAATTTTTGCAATATCTATTGGAGCAATTTTATAAAAATCATAATGCAATATTTCAAATAATAATTCATCTCCACTATACGGAATATCATGTTCTGCATTTAAGTAGCGCATGATAGTTATTATTTTATTTACAAAAGCATTGCCTAAAATATTAATATTTCTTTTGCTAAAAATGGGTATTCCTTTCAATCGTAAATACTCTCCTAAAGCTTCGCCATATTTATTTTCTTTGTATATAACAGCAATTTTTCTTGGCTCTATTTCTTTTTGTAACAGCAAAGCAATTTCGGCTGTAATGCCTGCCATTTCTTCTTTTACGGAGTTATATTCTTTTATGCTTGGTTTGTGGGTAAGTGATTTTATTTTATCATTTGATGAAATTAAGTCTTTGCTCAACCCTTCAATATTTTTTACTAAACGCTCTTCATTTTTATCAATAAGGGTTTTGGCAATATCTAAAATGGGCTGTGTACTTCTGTAATTATTGGTGAGAACAACGGTAACTATTTCGCTGCTATAATGGTTTGCAAAGCCTAGCATATTTTCCACATTAGCTCCTTGAAATCGGTAAATACTTTGGTCATCATCTCCCACCACAAATACATTAGGTGTATCCCAATAACTAATAAGTTGTTGTACCAATTTATTTTGTGTACCGCTCGTATCTTGGTATTCATCTACTAGCACATATTGAAAACGCTCTTGGTAATTTGACAATACGCTTGGATTTTCTTCAAACGCTTTTATTACCCAATTTATCATGTCATCAAAATCGTAGCGGTTGCGCTCCCTCATAAGGCTTTGGTAGTTGTCAAATTCATTTACGGCTGCACGTAGTCTTTCTTTTTTTTCTTTTTCTTCTTCAATTTTATCGGTACGCACATCGCCTTTTTTAAATTCTTTGGTGGCACGCTTGGCCATATATTCATCTCTGTTTGGCAAGTCTGCTATGTATTCATCTATTTTTTGGTTGATGAATTGTGGCACCCATCCTTCACGTTTCATGTTAGAAAATAATTGTTTCAAATTATTTATCTCATAATACATATCGCCTCTATATCGCTTTAGTGGATTGTCTTTACTAAAATTATCTATCAATTTTTTAAACAATTCTATATTCTCCAATTCTGAAATAGCATCCAACGAATTTTTTTCGAATAACGATAAATTATCTTGAATAACATCGTTGCAAAATGCATGAAACGTATAAATATTTACTTTGTATGCATCAGCACCTATGAAGAACTGTAAGCGCCTTCGCATGGCTATAGCACCAGCATCTGTGTAAGTAAGGCAGAGAATATTATCTGCCTGCACATCAGGGTTCATTAATATTTTGCCAATGCGTGCTGCTAGTATTTGTGTCTTACCCGTACCTGGGCCTGCAATTACCATTACTGGGCCTTCGGTAGTATCCACAGCTTTTTGCTGCTGTGGGTTTAGCTTTGCATATTCCTCTTTAAATTTTTGTTGTAGTTGTTGTTGGTATGTTTGCATTTTTTTTGAACGCTTATTTTTATAATTCTATTAATTACTTTAAATTTTTTCTTGTAACACTACAGCTAACCATGTACTTTTGCTATTTGTAAACGTAATAAAGTTTAGGCATACTATTTACACTATTTAAAAAATAATTATGAGCAAAGTATACAACCTCAAAACCGTACAGTTTTTACCTATCTCAATAGAAAAAGCTTGGGAGTTTTTTAGCAATCCTATCAACCTTTCAAAAATAACACCAGAAAAATTGAAATTTAAAGTGCTTACCGAAAATCTTACAAGTGTGTATGCGGGGCAAATTATAGAGTACAAAGTACACCCAATATTAGGAATACCATTGTATTGGATGACGGAGATTACAAGTGTAGAGTATCATAAATTTTTTGTAGATAATCAACGTTATGGTCCATATAGTATGTGGCACCATCAACATCATTTTAAAGTTGTAGAAGGGGGGATAGAAATGACTGATATCGTACATTACAAATTACCATTTTGGTTTTTAGGAGATATTGCTAATGTACTTTTTGTGAAAACACAGTTGAAAGAAATATTTGATTATCGCATAAAAGCAGTAGAGAAAATATTTTAAAAATTTCTTGTTATCCCAATTTTAAATCCAAGGTTGTATAGATTTTCTTTATAGTTGTACTCATTTTTGTAAGTAGAAAATAATTGATACCTAATTTGTGGACCAAGTTGTAAAATAACATCTGATGATGCTTTGTAGGTAATAAATGTTTCTATAGCGGTATTTATATTTAATTTTCTTACCATCGAAAAATCTTCTATATAATTTTTCCCATCATCAGAGTATAAAAATGCACTGCCTCCAAATGTATAACTTGGTTGTACAACTGCACCGAGATACCAATTAATCATTTTGCCTCCAATAATTTTTACATCGAAGCCAATTGGTATGGCTATCTGTATAGTGGTATTATTCAATGCATCTTTACCTTTTTCTGTTGTGTATGATGAAATGCCTATCATATTTTCCCCATTGGTGGTAGCTACTTTTGCTTGTGTAGTATGCCCTATACTTGTAGCGTTTGATACATAATTTGTATAGTTTATTTGAGCCCCAATTTTGAAGAAAGTCTTTTTTGTAATTGCATATTTAACAGCGGCTCCTAGTTCTAAGCCTAAAGCTGCATTGTCATTTTGTATTTCTTTATCGCCTACAAATACACTACTAGCAAGCAATGATGAATTTGAAGCAGGCGTGGTAGATTTTATATATGAATTTTTTTCTTTTGTTCTAAAACCATACGATGGGGTTAAATAATAAGTAATCGTTTTAGAAGGTTTTGGAAAATATAATTTTGGTTTATTTTTAAATGCATAATTTTCTTTCCAGGCTTTTTCTTCATTTGTATTTTCAGTAAGTATTTTGTCTTCTATGTTTTTTGTAACTAAATCTGTTGTTGTATTTGTGGTTTTATTTTCTTTATAAATAGCTATTTCGTTATTTACATTTTTAATAACAGGGTTGTTATTTTCTTTACTAATAAAAGTAAGGTTGTTGATGACTA
>JANXOQ010000475.1 GCA_025357775.1 Ferruginibacter sp.
TGGTGGAGTAAGCCTTGAAGAAATGATAGTGCCTGTGATTAGGATGACCAATAAATAAATAGCGTTTCATAGATTCTATTAAGCGGGAACTTATAGACCCCTTAAAAATTATTAACAAATTATTGAAGTGTTTGCCAAACACTACTTAGTGAGATTTTATTGGTGAGATTAAGTTATCAACCATTGTTGAAAAAGTTTTTTATTCAAACAAGCTAAATAATAGAAATTGCACCTAATTAAGTTATAAATCATAATATCTACAATTTAATAATTCAACAAATTGGCAGCATTAAAATTTACACAAACTACCTTAGATAAGGTAGAAAAAATAGCAGAAGATAGTGGCTATGTAATGCGCTATGAAAGAGGCTCTTTTCAAAGTGGCTATTGTATTTTGCAAGCCAAAAAAGTGGTGGTATTAAATAAATTTTTGCCGCTTGAAGGTAGAATAAACACAATGATTGACCTTTTACCCCAGCTTAATATAAATTTTGATTCGTTAACACTAGAAAGTCAAAAATTATATTCTGAATTAATATTAATAGCTGTAGCTGTTTAATAAATTGTTTTAGAATATGAAATTGAAAGCGTATTTTATTCTCAAAATATCTTCCATAATACACTACGTTATTATTTGGTAATTTTTTATACCATCTTGGTTTCTAAAATTCCTTATTTACCCTGATTTTTTTCATTGGAAAATAATATGCAGAAATCTTAGGTGTTATAATAGCGACTTTATAAAAGTTTAAACTAAATGAAATTTCACATTGGTATAATTCGTATTTTCGAATAATGTCTTCTTCAAATTTAAAAATAACTTTTCTTGGTACAGGTACTAGCAGTGGTGTACCAATGATTGCTTGTGAATGTGAAGTGTGTACTTCTACTAACCCGAAAGACAATAGACTTAGAAGTAGCATAATGGTACAAAGCCAAACCACGAGTATTGTGGTAGATACTACGCCAGATTTTCGTTACCAAATGCTTAGAGAAAATGTTAAAAATATTGATGCAATAATTTTTACTCATTCGCACAAAGACCATGTAGCAGGCTTGGATGATGTGAAAGCATTTAATTATTTTTCCAATGAGCCTATACATGTGTATGCAAATGAGACTACACAAGTAGCATTAAAAAGAGAATTTTATTACATTTTTGCAGATAATAAATACCCTGGTATGCCAGATGTTATTTTAAACACAATAGAAGATGATTCTTTTTTTATTGGAGATATTGAAATTACACCAATAAAAGTTTGGCATTTGAATATGCCAGTACTTGGCTTTAAATTTAGAAATTTTACTTACATAACAGATGCCAATCGTATTGAAGAAAGTGAACTTGAAAAAATAAAAGGCAGCGATGTTTTGGTGTTAAATGCACTTAGGCACGAAAAGCATATTTCACATTTTACGCTGCAAGAAGCAATTGGATTATCACAAACTTTAAAAATACCACAAACTTATTTTACACATATAAGCCACCAGCTTGGGCTGTATGATGTAGTGAGCAATATACTACCAAGCGGTTGCTCGCTTGCGTATGATGGGTTACAATTAGTTGTTATTTAACTTTTTTAGAGATAACATTTTTTAAGAAATGAATAATAAAAAATTATTTTTAGTAAATAAAATCTTCATGAAAAAACTACTGCCCTTCTTATTTTTATTTGCTTGTATTTCAGCAATAGCACAAATAAAAAAGCCACTTACCCACAGCGTATACGACAGCTGGAAATCAATAGGGGAGAGGGCTATAAGCAATAATGGGCAATACGCTGTATACACCATTAACCCACAAGAAGGTGATGGAATACTTGTAATTCATAATTTGCAAACTGGTAAAAAGCAAGAGGCAGAAAGGGGATTTGCAGCAGTAATATCAAATGATAGTAGGTATGTATTTTATAAAATAAAACCACGCTTTGCAGAAACTAGGCAAGCCAAAATAAAAAAGAAAAAAGCAGAAGAAATAATTAAGGATTCTTTTGCCATTGTAGTATTGGGTAATGATAGTATAACAAAAATACCATTGGTAAAATCTTTTAAAACTCCTGAGAAGGCAAATGGCTGGTTGGCTTATTTGTCTGAGAAACCAATACCGGATACTACCAAGAAAAAAAAGATAATAGATTCTTTAAAATTAAAAATAGATGTATTGGTAAATATAGCAGACTCTCTAATTAGAAAATCTTTAGATTCGGTAAAAGGAAAAATAGAAAAAGATGCATTTATAAATGCTGCACAAAAAACAGTGATTGAAATTTATAAAAACAGAGATGCCTTAGCAGAAAAAGATGCAGAAGCTGATAACGCAAGTGGCGATAAAACAGAAGAAGGAACAAACCTTATATTACAAGATTTGAAGAATAATAAAGTAAGAATAATAAAATGGGTAAGTGAATATTATTTTGATAAAAAAGGTACTAGGCTGCTTGTAAAAACAACAAAAAATGCAAAAGATACAAACAGTAAGGCATTTATATTACTATGCAACTTGCAAGAAAATAAACTTGATACTATTATGAAAGGCTTTGCAGATGCAAAGAATTTTGCATTTGATGAGGAAGGAAAACAAATAGCCTTTGTAGCAGAAAGAGATAGTGTAGCAAAGGCTTTGCAAAAATTTTATAAACTTTGGTATCATAAGCAAGGGCAAGATTCTGTAATTATTATTGCACATAAAAGTTCAAATAATATTCCTGCAAATTTTACTGTAAGCGAAAATGCTGATCTGAAATTTAGCAAAGATGGCTCAAAATTATTTTTTGGAACTGCACCTATTATAGCTCCAAAAGATACCAACTTGGTAGACTTTGAACTTGCAAGATTAGATGTTTGGAATTACAAAGAAGATTACCTACAACCACAACAACTAAAAGAGTTATCAAAAGAAGTAAAAAGGAGTTATACGGCAGTAATAACCCTTACTGACAATAAAATTGTGCAACTAGGTAGTGATAGTACTGAAAATATTAGTTTGGTAAATGAAGGCAATGCTGACTTTGTACTAGCACAAAGTACAAAAGGTAATAGAGTAGCAGTACAATGGACAACTACAGAAGCAGTAACTGCATTCATCATTAATACAAAAGATGGTAAAAGAAAATTGATAGGCAAAAATATGATGGTTAGATTTCGTGCATCACCCATTGGTAAATATATTTATTGGTATGATGAATCAAAAAAAAATTACTACACCTATAATGTAACCACTGGAAATATAAAAAATGTAACCTATAAAATGAAAGTGCCTTTATATGATACAGAAAATGATGTACCTGATAACCCCAATGCAGCAGGTTTTACTGGCTGGATGGCTGAAGATAAATTTATGCTGGTGAACGATGAATTTGATATTTGGAAAGTGGCACCAGAAGGCGACGAAGTACCGGTTTCTATTACAGATGGTTTTGGTAGAAAAAGAAATACAACCTACACTTATATAATGACCGATGTTGAGAAAAGATATTTTGCACCTACAGAAAATATTCTTTTGCGAATGTTTGATAAATCTAACAAAAACGTTGCGCATGTTATGGCAAATTTGCAAGGTGTGCCTTATTTACAATTAAAAAAAATTGAACAAAATGCTTATTCAAATTTACTAAAAGCAAAAAATGCAGAAATATATCTTTTTAATAAAACAAGTGTAAAATCATCAGAATTATTTTCTTCTTCAAATTTGGTAGATATGCAACAGCTTACCAATGTTGCTGATCAACAAAAAGAGTATAACTGGTTAAATGCAGAATTAGTAAAATGGAAAATGCTAGATGGTAAAATGAGTGAGGGTATTTTGTATAAACCTGAAAATTTTGTTGCCACAAAAAAGTACCCAGTTATATTTTATTTTTATGAACGAAATGCAGATAAGTTGCATAATTATATGAACCCTGCACCGAGCGCAAGCACTATCAACATCCCCTATTTTACGAGCAATGGCTACTTAGTTTTTGACCCAAATATTTATTATAAAACAGGCGAGCCCGGGCAAAGTGCATATAATAGTGTAGTAAGCGCCGCAAAAATGTTAAGTAAAATGCCATGGGTAGATAGCACACGTATGGGTATACAAGGGCAAAGCTGGGGAGGCTATCAAGTGGCTTATTTAGTAACTCGTACAAATATTTTTAGAGCAGCCAGCGCAGGCGCACCTGTAAGTAATATGACGAGTGCTTATGGAGGCATACGCTGGGGTACTGGCATTAGTAGGCAATTTCAATATGAAAAATCTCAAAGCAGAATAGGTGTAACACTTTGGCAACGACCAGATTTATATATAAAAAACTCTCCTTTATTTGCTGTAGATAAAATAAAAACTCCCTTACTTTTAATGCACAACGATGCAGATGGTGCAGTGCCGTGGTATCAAAGTATAGAAATGTTTACTGCCATGCGCAGGCTTGGTAAACCAGTATGGATGTTGCAATACAATGGAGAAGATCACAACCTTGTAGAGCGAAAAAACAAAAAAGATTTATCTATTCGCCTAGCACAGTTTTTTGATTATTGGCTAAAAGATGCGCCTGCGGCTGATTGGATAAAAAGTGGTGTGCCAGCTACACAGAAGGGAATTAATTGGGGATTAGATGTAATTAAATAAAATTACACTGTATTTCTTTCATTTAAAAGGAGCAGCTTCAATTTAAAACTGCTCCTTTTTATTTCATAATTTTTATTTACCTCCAAGCAAATTAGAAATTGTATCCATTATACCACCACCGCTTTGTTGCTGTTGAGGTTGTGCATTTCCGCCACCTGCAAACGCTGCTGTAAGGTCTGCAAGGTCTACGTGCCCATCATGGTTTTTATCAAGTGCATTTCCGCCAAATTGAGAAATGAGACTTCCAATATTCATACCGCTTGTACCACCACCACTTAAGCTGTTAAAAATACTTTGCACATTTAAACCACCAGCATTGCTATTGTTAGCTCCACCAACTAATTTGCTTAATACCATTGGCAGAAGCATACTTACTATTCCATCTGCTTGGTTACCGCCAATTCCAAACTTGCTCATTAGGTTACCAGCAAGGTTAGATGAGATACTTTGTGCCACAGGATGGTTGCTAATATCTGCACCAGCGTTATTTTGGCTAAACATATTTAACACTTGTGCAGCACCATTACCGCCACCACCAAGCAACCCTTGCAAAGTACTCATTATAGAGTTGGTGGCTTCTGTTTGTACAGCTTCATTGTGTTCATTAGGCACATCTTGGTTATTTACAATTGCATCTTGCGAATGTCCTTTTACTAGATTTAATAATTCTTCAAACATTATACTTAGGTTTTTTGATTTGATACTCAATGTAAAGACTTATTTTGAAATGGAAAATATTTATTTTAATAAACTATACCCTATTTAACAAAATATTGAGCTTAAAATAAAACATATTTCATTATTTGCATTTATAATTTTGTATTTTAGTAAAGAAAATGATTTAGTTGTTTGTAGATAAGCGTAATTAAAACATTGCACATTTTTAAAATAATAAAATACAACAGAGCTTTAAAAAATTAAATAAAAAAATGCTTAAAGAAATTATCATATCTATTCAATCATTTTTTGAAGCACA
>JANXOQ010000482.1 GCA_025357775.1 Ferruginibacter sp.
TACAAGATTAATATGCAAAATGGCTGCTGTTACTGTATTACAAACTTTTAATTATCAAAATAACAAACCTATCAATCACTTAAAACATGCATTGGCTGTTTAACCGCACAACAGGTTAAGTAATACTTTTTATGAATCACAAATAATAATATTTAAAAGGTTTTTAGAATAAGCTAGTAGAACCCGATACGCTTAATAAAAATCGCCTTCATCAAGCTCGGGCTGAAATTGATATTTATAAAAAATTGACTAATAAAATTTCAAACATAAAATTATACTACCTAATCATCTAATAAACCAATCAATAAGGCTACTAAGTCCAAAAATGCTCTATAAACTACTACAAATACCATCAAAAATTGCATTAATAATTTGGTGTAGGCAAATAAAAAAAACAAACGACCAATATTCAAATTTGCAAGGTCCGATGCTTATTGCAGCAAACCATCCTAATTCTTTTTTAGATGCTATTTTATTATGTAGCATTTTTAAACAACCAATTTACTCACTTGCAAGAGGCGATGCTTTTAAAAATAATTTTGTTGCAAAAATTTTGCGCTCTTTAAAGATGCTGCCTGTGTATAGGGTGAGCGAAGGTGTGGAAAACCTAGAAGAAAATTACAATACATTTGAAGAATGTATAAAAATATTTAAAAAAAATGGCACCGTTCTTATTTTTAGTGAAGGTAAATGTATAAATGAGTGGCATCTTCGTTTATTAAAAAAAGGTACTGCCCGTTTGGCTATTAGTGCCTGGGAGCAAGGTATTAAATTAAAAGTAATACCGCTTGGCATAAATTACCAATCCTTCTCCAGCTTTGGTAAAAATGTACATTTACATTTTGGTGATGCTATTACAAATACTTCGCTTTCTTTTAAAAAAGATGAAAGCTTTGGCACAAAAATTCAATTATTTAATTCAAAACTTAAAAAACAGTTAGAACAAATAGTTATTCAATCAAAACCTGTTGACAAAATACATCTTCAAAAATTATTTAATAAGCCAGTAACTAATTTTGAAAAGATTATATTTTTTATTCCTGCATTTTGTGGGTATATTATGCATGCTCCTTTATATATACCCGTACAAAAATTTGCGTTTGCAAAGTTTAGCAAAATAGACCACTACGACTCTGTAATGGTGGGATTATTAATTCTATTATATCCTTTTTATCTAATACTTGTACTTGTATTTGTGTACTTTTTTACAAATATTTATTACAGTATAGGTAGTTTATTTTTATTGCCTTTTATGGCCTACAGTTATGTAAAAATAAAAAAGCAGTTTTAATAAAAAAGAGAACACTTTCGTATTCCCTTTTTGATAAACTTTGAAGTTTTACTTATTTTCCACCATTCATTTTAGCTTCTATGCTAAGGGTGGCATGTGGTACTGCTCTAAGTCTTGCTTTATCTATCAGTTTGCCAGTTATTCTACATACACCATACGTTTTATTTTCAATACGCATTAATGCTTTTTCAAGATGGTCAACGAATGTAATTTGACGGCTCGCCATTTGGCTTAGTTGCTCTCTTTCCATACTCAAACTTCCATCTTCCATAGTCATGTAACGCCCATCACTATCATCACCCCCAGTATCATCCTTTCGAGTAATTAAACCCTGTAAATAAGCTAATTCTTTTTTGGCAGAACCTAGCTTACGTTGTATTAATTCTTTAAACTCCATCAAATCTGCATCACTATACATTACAATAGTGGCTCCTCTATCTACAGGAGCTTTATCTAATACAGACTTTGTAAAATCAGGCTCGTACTTAAGTACTGTTTTGGTATTTATTTTAGGCATTACCAAAGGTTTTTTTACTTCTGGTTTTGCAGGTGCCTTCGCTTTTTCAGATGCACTTTTTACTGCCATTGCTTTTTTTAGAGCTTTAATATGGTCAGGAGTTGGTTCCTTTACTTGTGGTTTTGCTGCTGATACTTTTACTGGAATAACTTTGGCCACTACTTTTTTAGCTTCTATTTTTTTGATTTCTATTTTTTTTGCCAGTGGTTTTGGTTGAGTTTTTTGTACAACTATTTTTTTAGCTATCGGTTTTTGTACAGCTTTTACTAGTACTTTTTTTACTACTTTTTTAGCAACTACTTTCACAGGTATTGCTTTTGCCACAGGTTTTTTTGCCACAGGTTTTACTGCTGCTTTTTTAGCAGGAATTACTTTTTTTGCTGAAACTGCTTTTTTAGCAACTATAACCGCTTTTACGGGTGCAGCTTTTTTCGATATCACCATTACCTTTTTAGACTGCACAATTTTTTTAGCTGGTGCTACAACTTTTTTTGTAGCTACTTTTTTAGCTATCGGTTTTGCAGGTGCTTTTTTGGTTGCCATAATTATTTGATAATTTTAGAAACGTTTACAGTTAAAGTAGATTCATTTACCTCAATTTTTATACCTTCAATAATTTGAGGAATAAACTCAATAGAATCTGCTAATATTTCGGCGCAAATGTACGTTTTATATTCCATAATTGATGCTTGTAATACTCCATTTTCAGCTATTTGTACCAAAATACGGTCTGTTAGTTCAAAACCACTGTCTTTACGTATTGTTTGTAACTTATTTACAAATTCACGAGCATTTCCTTCTTTTTGCAATTCGTTGGTAATAGTAATATCTAATGCCACAGTTAAACTACCTTTAATAGCTATTTCGTAACCTGGTATTTCATCCGTTATTACATCTATATCTTCTGCATTTAATATTATTTTTTCACCATCCTTCGCTATTGACTCATCTTTTAATAAATAATTTCCTATTTGTACTTTTTCAATTGTTTCATCATCCATTTTCTCTATTTCAGTAGCAGCCCATTTCATTCTTGTCCCTAGGCGCTTACCTAAGGTTTTAAAATTTGCTTTTGCTTTTTTGCGTATGAAATCATTATCTGCGGCCAGTATTTCTATTTCTTTGATATTGGTTTCGGTTTTAATAATATCTTCTACCAGTTTTATATTGGCAATCATTTCAGCATCTTGCGCTGGTATAAATATTTTTTGCAATGGTTGGCGTACTTTTATATTCACTTTTTTGCGCAGCGATAATACCAAAGAAGATGCATCTTGTGCCAAATGCATTCTTTTTTCTAAAGCTGTATTTATTACTGATGCCTCAGAAACGGGGTATAAACTATGATGTACTGATGCAGCTTCCTTTCTGCCTGAAATATTGTTTAAATTGCTATATAACCAATCTGCAAAAAATGGTGCAATTGGTGCTATCAACTTACTAATGGTTTCCAAGCATTCATACAATGTTTGGTAAGCTGCTATTTTATCATGCTCATATTCTCCTTTCCAAAAACGACGGCGACATAACCGCACATACCAATTGCTCAATAAACTATCTACAAATTCTTCTATAGCCCTGCCAGCTTGCGTGGGTTCATAAGCATCAAAATTTTCTGTTACAACTTTTATTAAGGAATTAAGGCTAGATAAAATCCATTGGTCTATCTCTGGTCTTTCGTTTAGCGGAATGTATGCTTCTTTAAACGTAAACGAATCTACATTGGCATACAATGCAAAAAACTGATAAGTATTATAAAGTGTACCAAAAAATTTGCGTTGTATTTCTTGTATGCCTGCTTCATCAAATTTCAAACTATCCCATGGGCTGGCGTTGGTTATCAAATACCAACGAGTAGCATCTGCTCCATAATTGTTAATCGTTTCAAAAGGATCTACAATATTACCTAATCGCTTACTCATTTTTACCCCGTTCTTATCCAATACCAAGCCATTACTTACAACTGTTTTGTATGATACGCTGCCAAATAATAAACTGCCAAGTGCATGCAATGTATAAAACCAACCACGGGTTTGGTCTACACCTTCTGCTATAAAATCTGCTGGAAAAGCAGCAACCCCATCAAGACCAAACAATTCAGAATTTTTATCTTTTGCATGGTATTTCCAAAAATTTTCTGTGCTTAGTTCGCCATATTCATTGCTACTTGCATCTGGCAAACCCCATTGTGCATAAGGCATTGCACCGCTATCAAACCAAACATCAATAAGGTCTTGTACTCTTTTCATAGGTTTGCCTGTTTGGCTTACCAAATTAATATCATCTACATAAGGTTTATGTAAATCGAAGATATTTTGAGTTGAAATATTTTTTCGTATTTTTACGTCAGATAAGCTTGCTCCCACTTCATCACGACTAAACGTAGGGGTGAAATGCGTAGAGGTGGTGGTTGTACAAAACTCCTCACTATCATCAGGTTTATTTATTTTCCAACCAGTAAGTAACCATATCACCTCATTACCAAATTTGTCCTCACTTAATACCGCTTCATAACCATCTTTCTCAATATGAATTGTTTTTTTAACGTCTACCGTTTTAACAACTTTTCCTGTTACAATTGTTTCTATTAATTTTAAAATAACATCGTATCCATCAAAACCCTCAGCAAATCTTTTTGCTACAATGTGAGATAAACCATTTCCCCCTTTATAATTTTTTGTTACATCACCAACTTCACCAAAGTATAATCCAATATTACCAACATCTTTTCTAAAAATGCCGTTGCATATTTCAGATTTATTAGTCAAAGCATTTTTTAAACTCTTTAATCCGAAGTAAATATTTTTTTTATTGTAAAATGTTTCTATCCAACCAAGATTTTCATTACCGTTATTAGATGTAATTGATTTTTCTATTTCGATTATCAACTCTTCTATACTTCCAATACACAGTTCTTCTTCTCCATCTTCTGTTTTCCAAATTGGTAATGGCGTTCCCCAAAAGCGACTTCGGCTAAGGTTCCAATCCACCATATTTTCCAACCAATTGCCAAAGCGGCCTGTACCTGTGCTTGCTGGTTTCCAATTAATGGTTTTGTTTAGTTCCACCATTGTATCTTTTGCAGCAGTAGTTTTTATAAACCAAGCATCTAGCGGATAATAAATAATAGGTTTATCTGTACGCCAACAATGTGGGTAGCTATGCTCATATTTTTCTACTTTAAATGCACGGTTTTCATATTTCAGTTTTACAGAAATGTCTACGTTTACATCCACATAATCTTTCTCATCTTTATAGTTTTTTACAAAGCGCCCACTAAAATCACCACAACCTTCTACAAATTTTCCTTCTCTATCTACCAATGTTAAAATACCTAATTTGTTTTTTTGTCCTACTTTATAATCATCTGCACCAAATGCTGGGGCAGTATGTACAATACCAGTACCATCTTCGGTTGTTACAAAGTCGCCTAGTATTACTCTAAATGGTTTTGCATCTGGTGTAATTTCTTTTATTTTTTCTAAAGTGTTTGCTTCTGATGGAAGTAGTTGTTCGTATTGTAATCCTTCTAATTCACTTCCCTTAAATTCACTAATAATCTTCCAAGGAGCCCCTCCACTGCCCGAAGGGGGGATTTTAGTCCCTGCTAATGCAAGGTCTTTTACTGTATTAGAGTATGCAGCAAAATCTCCATCTTTTCCTTCTTCTTTTAAATATTTTCCCACAAGATTTTTTGCAAGAATAATATTGTTTGGCAAATAAGTGTAGGGGTTAAATGTTTGTATCAATACATAATCAATATTTGGTCCAACAGTCAATCCTAAGTTTGAAGGGAGTGTCCATGGAGTAGTTGTCCATGCCATTAAGAAAATTTCTGCCCCACCACCCCCCGAAGGGGGAATTGGAGAGCCTGAAATTAAATCGTAGATTTTAGTCAGGGTACGGTGTTCGCTAGCCCCTCCTTCGGAGGGGTTGGGGAGGCGGAACATCACCGTCGCACTCGTATCCTTCACATTTTTATAAGTACCCGGTTGATTAAGCTCATGTGATGATAGACCGGTACCCGCAGCAGGCGAATATGGTTGTATGCTCACGCTTTCGTATAAGTAATTTTTTTTGTATAGTTGGCTTAAGCACCACCAAAGGGTTTCTATATATTTATTTTCAAAAGTTACATACGGTTTTTCAAGGTCTACCCAATAGCCCATTTTTTGTGTAATATCATCCCACTTGTCTTTAAACTGCATCACCACTTCTCGGCATTTTTTATTGTAATCCTCTACCGATATTTTTGTACCAATATCTTCTTTGGTTATGCCAAGCATTTTTTCTACTCCAAGTTCTATGGGCAAGCCATGAGTATCCCACCCACCTTTTCTTTTTACCTGAAAACCTTGCATGGTTTTATAACGACATACCAAATCTTTCAACGTACGGCTAATAACATGGTGTATGCCAGGCATACCATTGGCACTAGGCGGCCCTTCATAAAACACAAAAGGAGTTTTGCCTTCACGTAGCTCCACACTTTTTTTAAAGGCATCTGTTGTAGCCCATTTTTGCAATATTTCTTCACTTATACTTGGAAGATTTAGTTGGCCATAAGTTTGATATCCCTCACTCATCTGGTATTTGTTTATTTTTAGTTGGCGAAGTTACTTAAATCTAAGTGTTTTACCCATGGTTATGCAAAGTCTACCAAGTTGAGGTTGGTAGTGTTAGTGAAAAAATTTTATAAATTAATTTAACCAATTTCACTTTCTTTAAAGCTCAATCGGCATGTTCAACCGTTGGTTCATTTCTATCAGGGTAAGCTATTAAGTCCAATTCTTCTATTTGCTAGCTCTAAATCAAACATATTTGCAAGTTTATGTCGGCTTATATGTATTTTATTAATTAAAATTTATTCTAATACTTTTTTATAAATTACAAACAGTCCTGTTAAAAGTATTATCGACGTAAGCTTTTGGAACCCAATGCTCATATGGAAATCCGCCTTCTACGAGCTGTGACTAATAACTGTTATTTTTATAAGATTGGACTAAACTTATAAATTGTAAAAAATACAAAAATTAAATGAGGTAGTTTTTTATAAACCATAGTTTAATCAAACAAAAAATCCCAAGCTATTATGCTTAGGATTTTGTTATAATTATTTTATAAATATTTATCTTCTACCGCCTGCAGCTGGTTTTGCTCCTGCTGGTCTTGCTGGTGAAGCACCTGTAGCTTTTGGCGAAGGGTCTTTTATACCAAGCTTAGCTTTTACTAATGGTAATAAATTATCTCCTTGTGGTGCTACAAGCAAAGTTTCTTCATTAAAAACATAAGTGTAAGCGTTTTCTTTTGCTACAGTTCTAATAGTAGTAATAGCTTTTTCTCTTATTGGACCTACTTTCTCTTCTTGCTTTTCCTGCATCATTTGTCTGCTCTTTTGTTCAAAGCCTTGTAACTCTTGAAATTTGGTAATAATTTCTTTTCTTTTAATTTCTTTCATACTAGCACTCATTTTGCTTGAGTCAGCATTAAAAGAACTATCCTTTACACTAAATTCAATATTCAAATCTTGGTATTGTTGTTGCAAGCTTTGTTGAAACTCTTGCAAATCAGCTGTAGCCTTTGCTGCTTCTGGCATTGAACCCATCAACTCATTTGTGTTTATATAACCCATTTTATTTTGTGCACTTACTGTAAAAATACTTAGTGCCATTGCACTTGCAAATAATAATTTTTTCATCTTTTTTTTAATTGATTTCTTTTAAATAGTTTTTATTTTTTTAAGTGCATATTTTTTTAAAAAACGCTGCATGCACCATCATCGTTTAAGTTATTTAATACCCATATTTCTAAGAACCTCATCGCTCCTATCTAGTTTTGGGTCGGCAAATATAACAGTTATTCCTTCACTTTTATCTAGTATAAAGTCATATAATTTTTCCACAGCAAGTTTTTGTACTGCGTTGTATACTCTATCCTGTATTGGTTTTATTAGTTCTTGTCTTTTTTTAAACAAATCTCCTTCAAATCCGAAACGCTTTTTTTGTAAATCCCTCAATTCCTTCTCTTTATTAAATAACTCATCCTCTCTTTTTTTCTTTAACGCTTCAGTAAGCATAACCTGCTCTGCATCATAATCTTTGTACATTTTATCCATTGCAGATTGTCTTTGGTCAAGGTCTTTCTGCCATAATTCACTATAATTATCTAGTTTAGTTTGTGCTTCTTTATACTCAGGCACTTTGTCCAATATATATTTAGAATCAATAATTGCATAACGTTGTGCATTTGTTGTAAAAGCTACAAGTGTAATTGCGAAAGCAAGTAATAGTTTTTTCATTTTTATCATTTTTTTATTTGACGAATTTTATTAGTAAGAATTTGTGCTAATATATAGTTTAACAAAAAATTAGAAATTCAAAAATTAAACTTACATATTTATTAAAAGGACTGTAACATAAACTACCTAAAAAAATACAAAAATCTAAAAACTTAGGAAAATATATTCTTAAACCAAACATCTAAAATCTACTCTGGTTCTTGTCCAAGGTTAAAGGTAAATTTAGCTGCTCCTTTTATTCCAGATGCTTCATTATATCTATCTATACCAATACCATAATCAAAACCAAGTAAACCAAACATTGGTAAGAAAAAACGCATACCAACACCTACAGACCTACGTAGCTTAAAAGGATTATAATCTTTAAAACTATACCAACCATTGGCTGCTTCAAAAAATGCTAAACCATATATTGTACTGCTTGCAGATGTACTAAATGGATACCTAAGCTCCGCTGTATATTTATTAAAAATTGTAAAGTATTCTTGTTGATTTGCAGACTCAGGATTTATTTTAGGATTTGAGGTACTATAAATAGGAAAACCTCTATGCGCTATAATATCAAAACCTAATAATGCTTGCGTATTACTTAAACCTGCATCTCCAACTTGAAAACGCTCAAAAGGAGAAATATCTAAAGCACTATTATACCTACCAATAAAGCCATACTTAGCTGCAAGTTTTAAAATAAACTGCTTGTTTTTTTCTTCGCCACGTGCACGCCCAATAGGTACGTACCACTCACTTGTAAAGCGCCATTTATGAAACTCTGGTAATTCATATTTATTATTGGGGTCAACTTTTACGCCAAGCAAGGAGTATGGTAAAGTAAACTGTCCACTAAGTAAAATATTAGAACCACTTGTAGGAAAAATCGGGCTTGGTCCTGCAGAGTTTCGTAATAAAGTAATTTTTGCACTTAAATTTGTAGAGGTTCCATTATCAATACCTTTAAAAATCCCCCTGTAATTTCTAAGTTTATACTGAGTGATATTTACGGAATAAATAAGGTTAAAAAAATCATCTGGCCATTTTAATTGCTTACCTAATGATACACCAAACCCAACTGTTTTTAAATATGAGGTATCACCAGCAGCTGGGTCAGGTTGTCCAAATGCGTTAAAGGCGTTTGAATATTTTGTATTAAAATAACTTACAGAAAATGAGTTTCTCTTTTTACCCCCAAGCCAAGGTTCAGTAAATGATACATTATAAGATCTAAAGGCTCTTCCATTTGATTGTGCTCTTATGCTAAGTTTTTGCCCATCCCCAGATGGAAGCGGACTCCATGCAGACTTTTTGGTAATGTTTTTTAAAGAAAAGTTATTAAATGAAAAACCTAAAGTACCCGTAAGCCCTATACCTCCACCAAAACCAGCAGAAAGTTCAACTTGGTCAGCAGATTTTTCTTCTACTTGCCAATTAATATCTACCGTACCATCGCTATTATTAGGTACTACTTGTGGGTTTATTTTTTCTGCATTTAAAAACCCTAGTTGAGAAAGCTCACGTTGTGTACGAATAATATCTTGGCGACTAAATTTTTCCCCGGGTATTGTTCTCAATTCTCGAAGAATTACATAATCTTTTGTTTTATCATTTCCAGATACTGTAATTTTTCCATAGGTAGCTTGCGGACCTTCACGCATGCGTATTTCAAAGTCAATTGTATCATTGTAAACGGCAGTTTCTATAGGGTCTACATTAAAGAAAAGAAAACCATCATCTTGGTATAAACTTCCAATGTCTCCACCTTCGGCAGATAGCTGCTTACCAAGTCTTTTATTTAAAGTTTCAGCGTTATAAATATCCCCTTTTTTAATACCTAAGATTACAGTAAGTATTGAGTCTGAGTATTTAGTTACACCCTTCCATGCAATATTTCCAAAATAATAGCGATGCCCTTCATTTACTTTAATATGCACATCAATGTTGCCTTTTTCGTTTGTTATAGTTGTATCTGCTGCTATAGTGGCATCTCTAAACCCTTGTGAATTGTAATAATCAAGAATTTTATCTTTATCATCTGCATATTTTTTATCAGAAAATTTTGCACCAGAAAAGAATTTAAAGTTAAAATAGGGATCTAAATATTCTTTCGTTTTGGTAGGAAATAAGTAAGCATTTTCACTTAAATATTCTTTAAATGTTTTGCGTATTGTAGAATCGCCATATGGGCTAGAAGCATTTTGTGGATAAATGGAAAGCCTAAATTTTTCTTTAGTTCCACTCATTTGCTTTTTTATTTTTAAGTCAGAAATTTCCTCATTATTCGATATATTTATTGAGTTTATTTTAACCTTTTTGCCTTTGGTTATATAAAAATTTAATATTACACTATTACTAATTAGATCAGCTATTTTTTCTTCCATTCTTATATCCACATTTCTGTAACCCTTTTCATAATAAAATTTCTTTATTATTTGTCCTGCGCTTTGCTTCATGTCCTCCGTTAATACTCTATCTCTCGAAAGTGCTGTTTTAGTAGCTAAATCTTCTTTATCTCCTTTTTTAACACCAAAAAAATTAAAATCATT
>JANXOQ010000494.1 GCA_025357775.1 Ferruginibacter sp.
TAAAAATCTTTTAAAATAATTGCAACAAACCCTATAATTAAATATAATCCCTTTCAACCACCCTATACAGAGTATCAGTTTTACATTTTATAACAATCCTGCATTAGCAAAGCAAGAGGGTTATTATCCTATTTTAAAAAACGATTTAGGAGAATTGTTGAATGATAAATTTACTAAAGAAAGACAACTTCATACCATCTAATAAAATTTAGCGTTTCTACACAACATTTATTAATACAAAAATTATTGAAAATTGTCATTTACACAAAACTTCATATATTCATTTTTGAAAAAAACTTTTTTACCATGATAGTAATTGCATTGTACAACCTTAAAGGCGGTGTTGGCAAAACTGCCAGCTGTGTAAATTTTTCTTACTTATCGGCCAAAGAAGGTTACAAAACTTTGCTTTGGGATATAGACCCGCAGGGTGCTACCTCATTTTATTTTAAAGCAAAACCCAAAGTGCACCTAGGTATAAAAAAACTAATAAGCAAAGATGCAAACTTAGATGCTGCTATTATGGATACTAGCTACGAACATTTAGATATTATACCCGCTGATAACTCTGCAAAAAGTTTTGATATAATGATAGATGAAATGCGTGGAAAAAAAAATGTACTTAAAAATGTTTTAAAACAATTTGAAGGTGAATATGATTTTGTATTTATTGATTGTCCTCCAGGTTTTTCTGCATTAAGTGAAAATATTTTTAGTGCATCAGATATTGTGTTGATGCCGGTAATACCTACCACACTTTCTGTAAGAACTTACAATATGGTAAAAGATTATTTTAAAGAAAAAGACATAGATATGGCTAAGCTTATGTGTTTTTTTACCATGACCGATTTACGCAAAAACATGCACAACGAAATAATGGAACATTTACTAAAAGACAAACGCTTCTTTAGTAATTATATTCCTTATTTATCGGATGTAGAAAAAATGGGTATACACAAACAGCCTGTGGAAGAATTTGCTCGTAGCGGAGATGCTGCTAAAAGCTATAGAGATTTATGGACAGAAATTACTGAGGGAGTTTTAGAATAAAATTTATAAACCACTATTTCAACGACCAACTATACAAGTAGATTGATTGTTCATTCTTCCAATATAGCTTCTACCACCAATACCATCTTCGCATTGCTCACTTGTTTTTTCATCTTTAGATAAAGCTTAAGATTAATCATTAAGATCTTTTTCGCATGAAGGAAAAAACAATACCTGTTTTAATAGTTCTGTCATTCTATTTTTCATTTTTTTTTGTGAATTAAAAAAATCGTTTCTAAGTAATTTTAATTTTCTATCTTAATAACTCCATTTTTGTAAAAAATATTGTTTCTATATTTACAAAAATGAACAATCTAATTTAATTGTTTTATGAAAAGAGAAATATCTAGTTGGTTTAGCCCTGCATTACAAATAGATATGCCAATCGTAGCTTATGGAGATTATGGATTTGCACTTTTATTAGTACCTACTGCCGCTGCAGATTATTTAGAGTACGAACGCTTTCAATTAATTGAAAGTCTTGCACCATACATAAACAGTGGTAAAGTGCGTGTATTTTCTATAAATAGTATAAACAAAGAAAGTTGGATGAATAAAGAAATGGAAGGAGCGCATAAAGCCATTCGTCAAAATCAATTTAACAATTATATTTTTAATGAAGTAATACCATTTATAAAAACAAATACTTCGCAAGAAACACCAATTATACTTTGTGGTGCTTCGTTTGGTGCTTTGCACAGCATGAACCTATTTTTAAAAAGACCAGATATTATTGATGGTGTAATAGCAATGAGTGGTGTATACGACCTTTCAGAATATGCAGATGGATATTGGGATGACCAAGTGTATTTAAATTCTCCTGCTCACTATATACCTAACTTACAAGATGAGTGGTATTTAAATAACATACGCAATAGCAAACACATACATATACTTACTGGCGGTGGCGACTATGAAGACCCTTCTGCCACTGCAAAATTTTCCGAAATACTAAAATCAAAAAATATTGAACATGATGCATCTATTTGGGGCAAAGAATGGAAACATGATTGGCCAACTTGGAGGGCTATGCTACCATTATATTTAGAAACGAAGTTTTAGAAACAGCTTTTATGGGTATTTTAATCACAAAATAAATTTTGTTTTTTAGCAACTGCGATTTTATAAAAAATTAATTACCCTTTTTTATTACGTTGTGAATATCATTTTATAATATTTCAAAAATTAGGCTACTTATTTTAAATTTTATCGTCTAGCAATAATTATATTCAAATTAAGTTTATTATTACAGCAACTTAAAAAAAATTACTAACGTTACAATTAATTATTATGAAACGACTTCTTACAACATCTCTATTTTTTTTAATAAGCATTATATTTTTACCACAAATAGCCACTTGCCAGGTAAGGGAAATATTAGATGCCATAAAACCAGGCAAAGCTTTTGAAGGAACTCCTATTTTAAAAAAAGGTTCTCATGTATTACAAGTTGGTATTGGCATGGGTAAAAATATAGTATCGCTTGCCGGGCTGGGTGAGTTAGGAAGTATATTAGGTTCCTCCGGAACTTCTACATCTAACACAAAAGTAGGGCCATTTTCTATCGGGTACGAATATTTAATAAAAGATAACTTAGGCCTCGGCATTAGCGTTGCTTACGCAGAAGGTTCACAATCATCAATATCTTCTTCAATTTTGAGTGTACTTGGTATAGGTGGTACATCATTAAATACAACAGTAAAATCTACAACAGTTTTATTATCTACTACTTATCATTTATTTACTACAGATAAATTAGACCCTTACAGTAAAATATCTGTAGGAGCTACATTTTGGAGCGGAAGTAATAAAAATGCAAGTGGTACAGATGTAGGTACTGCTCCTACTTTTCCTACACCAATAGCATACGATGCTGTATTAGGGCTTAGGTATTTTGCCAGTAAGCAATTAGGCGTGTATGGAGAGCTAAGTTATAGCAATTTAAATTTTGCAGCAAATATTGGAGTTTGTTTTAAAATACATTAAAATATTTTTTACATACGTTAATTGAATCTTATTATATCTAAAATAAACATGGTACACAAAATGTACATTTATTTTACGTACTTTAAAAGAAATACTGTTATATTTGTAGTCCTTTTTTAAGGAAGCAATTAAACAATATTTACTCACAACCAAAAAATTTCTATTTTATGGCTGTCAAAATGAGATTACAAAGACATGGGTCTAAAAAAAGACCTTTTTACTTCATCGTTATTGCAGATGCCCGCAGTCCTCGTGATGGTAAATTTATTCAAAAATTAGGTTCTTACAACCCTTTAACGGTACCAGCTACTATACTGATAGACCGTCAAAAAGCTTTAGATTGGCTACAAAAAGGTGCTCAACCCACCGATACTGTACGCCGTATTCTTTCGTTTAAAGGTGTTTTGTTCCTTAAGCATTTGCTACGTGGTGTAAGCCTTGGCTTATTTGATGAAGCAACAGCAATGGAGAAATTTACTAAATGGAGCACTGAGCATGATGCACATGTAGCAAAACGCCAAGGTGTAGATAAAAAAGCACGTTTGGATAAACGCAATGTACCACTAGTAAAAAAGGTAGAAGTTGTAGAAACAGTAGCAACACCAGTAGCAGAAGCACAGTTAGAAGAAGTGTTAGAAGCTCCAGTAGCGGAAACACCTGCAGCTGAAGAAGCAACACCAACAGCAGAATAATTTTTTTGCAGTTATTAAAAAAACTAATAAAGTCTTGCATTTTTGCGAGACTTTTTTTATATTAATATTTTTAAAAATATTGCTGTAAAAAATATATAATTACTAATGCCAACTTACCAATGATATTTATTAAAAAAAATAAATTTTAATAGAAGTTAAAATATTGGTAACGTTAGTAGTTGCACAATTGTATTTCCTTTGCTTTACATTGGCATTATACATTACTTTAACCCAGATTTTGCAGTTAAAAAACCCATAGCCATCTTGGCTTTGTTGAATAAAATTTCAACTGCAAAGCAGTTGGAATTTATAGCTCTAACTAACTGATAAACAGT
>JANXOQ010000502.1 GCA_025357775.1 Ferruginibacter sp.
ATAGATTTTCCATAAGGTGAAGTAAATATTTTTTCAACAGTTTCTGGTATACGCCCCATGTGTCCATAAGCAGCAGTTTCGCTATAGATAGGGTTACGTAATTTTAATCGTTGCTCAATAAAATAAGGGCGCATATCAAAGCAAGCCATTTTCATAATCTTATCAGCAATTTGACCATCAGTTAATTTTACATTGGCAGTACCGTAGGTTACTACATTTATGCTAGTTGGCTTTGCCACACCTATTGCATAACTAACTTGTACCAAAACTTCGCTACACAAACCAGCTGCCACAAGGTTTTTAGCAATATGCCTTGTAGCATAAGCAGCACTTCTATCTACCTTGCTAGGGTCTTTGCCACTAAATGCTCCACCACCATGTGCACCTTTTCCGCCATAAGTATCTACAATAATCTTACGACCCGTAAGGCCAGTATCACCATGTGGCCCTCCTATTACAAACTTACCTGTGGGATTAATATGGTACTTTATTTTGTCATTAAACAAATGAGCATATTTAGCATACTTAGCTTTTACCCGAGGTATTACAATGTTTATAATATCTTTTTTTATTTTTGCCAACATTACATCGTCTTTGCCAAAATCGTCATGCTGTGTAGATACTACAATTGCTTCAATTCTAATAGGTACATTATTATCATCATACTCTAAGGTTACTTGGCTTTTCGCATCTGGGCGAAGATATTTAATTTCTTTATTTTCTCTACGCACCAAGGCAAGCTCTTTTAAAATATCATGCGATAAAGCCAAAGCTAAAGGCATATAATTTTCAGTTTCGTTTGTTGCATACCCAAACATCATGCCTTGGTCACCAGCACCTTGCTCTTCTTTTTTCTTTCTATCTACTCCTTGGTTTATGTCACCGCTTTGTTCATGTATTGCACTTATAATACCGCAAGAGTTTGCCTCAAACATATACTCACTCTTTGTATAACCAATTTTACGAATTACTCCTCGAGCTATTTCTTGTACATCTAAGTATGCTTTACTTTTTACTTCACCTGCCAATACTACTTGACCAGTTGTTACCAATGTTTCGCAAGCTACTTTACTACTAGGATCAAAAGCTAAAAAATTATCAATAAGTGCATCACTAATTTGATCAGCTATTTTGTCTGGATGTCCTTCACTTACTGACTCCGATGTAAATAAATATGGCATATTTTTAATTTTTTAAAATGCAAAGATAAGGGTAGAGGCTTTAAAAAACAATGCCCTTTAAGCATCGCTAAAGGGCATTTATAAACTTATATATCTTCTTATTTAATTTCTGAATAAACTATTACCATTTTCATTTTATGATTATTTGCTAAACCTCCACCACCAACTCTAACCCTGCCTAATGCTAAGGGATTAAAATAATTTATAAAATTATTTATTCCTGCATATTGGTTATAAATAAAACTAGACGGTGTAAAAATTCTTAAATCATAATTTTTATACTTGTTAGTTACTATATGCTGTACATATCTTGTAAGGTTTAATTCATACCTATAAAACAAATTGCTTGCTTCATACCTTTTTTGTGCAATGCCGCCTAGTGAGTTTATGTCAACATTATTTAATGGATAATAAATACCTGATGCAGTTGTAGCGTCTGGGTCATACCTTTCTCTATTTGTTAAATCAAAATATACTGGTTTATATTTTTGAGGAGAAGAAATAACTGTGTCTTTTAAATCAACATACAAATAAGGTGGTGGTGAGTAAACATCCGTTTCGGCAGGAGAAAATGGAACTTGGTCAACTACCAAATATGCTCTGTGTATAATTCTATTACTTAAACTTGAAAGCCCTGGAATTTGTAATTTACCGTATGTACCAGGCGTTGTTTGTAAAAATAAATATTGAGTATTAGTGTTGTTATTTGGATATGCAGGTGTGCCTATATAATCTCTTTTTATATAATTGGCTGTGGCACAAGCATTCCTTGTAGCAGATGGTACTTGGTACATATAAAACGGTTGCATAAGTGTATCTTTTAATGCGCCTTTTACTTTTTTATAATGAAACTCCAATCTTGTTTTTGTTTCTCCAAGGTTTACATAGTGAATAACGCCACCATTTGTACTTGTAACTTTAATTTCGAACCCTTTATACGCCGCTCTAAATTTTGCATCACTACTAAAAGCATTATTTATTGCTATACTTGAGGAATCTTGAGCATATAATGTTGCTCCAAAACTATTATCCAATTTTATTCTTATTTGGTTTTCCACAGAGTCTCTTGGTAGCCCAGCACCATTTTTTCCATAATAAGTTCGAGCACTTATATCTTTTGTATTTATATTTTTAATACCTATCTGTTCGGTAATAGGGGTAACATTTGTAAAAGGATATTTACCAATTGTCCTTAGTGTATCAAATTTCTCTGCAAATGATACATCCGCTATTTTTAAAACTTGAATATTTAAATTAGAATTAAGAGCAGATGTATCACCCCACGACCCTTTGTAAGATAAACACAATACAATGGAGTCAAAACCTGCTGCAGGACTTGCATTACCTACAATTCCGTTTTTGATTGTATCGCCAGCATTACCAAAGTAAAATGGAAAAAAATCAGGTTTAAACTGTACAAATATTGAAGCGTCTGTTTTACCAAACAACAAATCGTTGCTAATTTGCCCTAAAATATGGTTCGAATTTTTTGTAATAACAGTGCTATCACCATTATTAGAAAATGGCTCATTGGCAAAAAAACCTTGTTGAGTAAAAACATCTAACGTCACCGATTTTGTTACAATATTATCAACAGTAACCAAATCTGCACCTTGGGTGGTAGTATCTAATTTTGTGCAACTGTACACAAAAATTAATAACGAGGAGGTTAATATAATGATAGGTAGAAATCTTTTATACAAAACAATAAAATTTATTAAATGAATGGTAAAAATTATTTAGCAAGATCGGCATATAATTGCAAATATTCTGTTAAATCACTTTCAGTATCATATTTTAAGATTTTTTTGCCTTTAACTTTTGAGAATTCTGTAAGTAATTTTTTATCTACAGCTTCTCCCCCAAATGTAATAGCATCAGCATACGTCGCTCCTCCCCTGTACAAGCCTATGTTATTTATATCTTTAAATGATTCTAACTCTTTTTTTGTAACGTTGTCATTTATCGTTGCTAGTTTTAAAAAATCTTTTCCTAGTTTCTCATCAAAAGTAGTTTCAGATATTGTATATATTACTTTGCAATGACTAAATACAGGTTCTTTTTTATATGCAGACCTTATGAACATTGGTATTAAGGCGCTCATCCAGCCATTGCAATGAATAATATCTGGAGGCCAACCAAACTTTTTTACTGTTTCTAATGCACCTTTGCAAAATAGTACAGTACGCAATGCATTATCGTCAAAAAAATTTCCTTCCTCATCATTAAAAACAAACTTTCGTTTAAAAAAATCCTCATTATCTAAAAAGTAAACTTGTAACCTTGCGTTGGGTAAAGATGCTACTTTTATTGTAAGTGGATAATCATCATTATCTATAGAAACATTTATTCCGGAAAGTCTTACAACTTCATGCAACCTATGTCTACGTTCATTTATAGTACCAAACTTCGGCATTATGCACCTTACTTCCATATTATTATCATTGGAAAGCACGGCTAATTTATTTATAGTATCTGCAAAAGAAGTTCCATCTACATACGGAGACATTTCGTTTGAAATAAATAAAATCCTTTTCTTTGTAGACATAATAGAGATAAATTAAATTGCCAGAAACAAATTTTTTTGTGAAATGGCTGCAAAAGTAACGAAAATTTTCCATAAAACAGGCTCATTAAGCATTTGAGCATTAAGGCTATGCATAAATGATAATTATAGAAAACATAAAAACACTTCATAATCATTTATTTACTATTAAAAAAGATAGTAAAACAATTGGTTTTGTACCCACCATGGGGGCACTTCATAAAGGGCACATTTCACTTATTTTAAAGGCTAAAGTAGAAAATAATATTTCAGTTTGTAGCATTTTTGTAAACCCAACACAGTTTAACAATGTTAGCGATTTAGAAAAATACCCTAAAACATTAGAGGCAGATATTATAAAACTTAAAAAAGCAGATTGTGATTTTTTGTTTTTACCAAGTGTAGAGGAAATGTACCCAAAAAATGAAGTAAATTTATATTACAACCTTGGGCTTATCGAGACCACTCTTGAGGGAAAATATAGGCCAGGACATTTTCAAGGAGTATGTATTATTGTAGATAAATTATTAGCAATAGTAATGCCTACTACTTTATACCTTGGTAGAAAAGATTACCAACAATGCATGGTTATAAATAAAATGATGCAGGATAAACCATACAATATTAATTTATGCATTTGCGATACTGTAAGAGAAGAAGATGGGCTTGCAATGAGTAGTAGAAATATGAGGCTTGATGAAATTGAAAGGCAAAGAGCTTTAAGAATTATAGAGTCTTTACAAATGATAGAGTGTAATTTAAAAATTGGTTCACTGGAGTTGCTAAAAAAATCGTCTGTTATTTTTTTAGAGCAAAATAATTATAAAGTAGATTATGTTGAAATAGCTGATGCAGAAACTTTGGAATTACAAACAACCTGGGATGGTAAAAGAAAATTAGTAGCGTTAGTGGCAGCATATTTAAACGATGTAAGGCTTATTGATAACATTATATTATAAATGCTTTTTGATTTACAAAATAGCCCAAATGGAGCTTAATAAATTTTACATGGTATTATATTAACCATATAAATTTTCAGACTAAATTAATTCTTACTTTGGTAAAAAATAAACTTATGAGCAAGAAAATATTTTCTGCTTTGCAATACATAATTTTCCTTGGTGGTGGCTTGCTGCTAGTATGGTGGCAGCTTCACAGTATGACAGACCAAGAGAAAATTGATTTTAAATATGCAATTGCGCATACCAATTATGTAATGGTTATTCCAGTAGTTTTAATGAGCCTAGCAAGCCATTTTAGTAGGTCTATGCGGTGGAAATTATTATTAGAACCGCTAGGCTATAACCCAATGCTAAAAAACTTATTTGCAGTTACAATGGCTGGTTATCTTGCAAACTCTGCTGTACCAAGGCTTGGCGAAGTTTTAAAATGCACTTTGCTTTCAAAATATGAAAAACTAAAAGTTGATAATTTAATAGGTTCCATATTAATTGAACGCACATTTGATTTAATTACTTATGCATTTTTTATTGTTATTACAGTACTTATTCAAGTAAATGTTATGAGCAATTTTTTGCAAATAAAATTAGCAGAAATGACTGGTAAAACAGGTATACCAATATGGGTGAAAGGTTTTATAGCATTAGGTTTGATAGCCATTTTTGTTTTTATTTTAAAAACAATAGCACAGCGTTTTCCTTCAAACACATTTGTAAGTAGAGTTAATAATTTTATGCTTGGAATAGCCAAAGGTTTTACTGCTATAAAAAATTTAAAAAATAGAAAAGCATTTTTACTACATACTTTATTTATTTGGAGTATGTATTTATTACAAATTTATATTGGGTTTAAAGCCATGGAAGGCACTGCTAATTTGGGAATAAAAGCTGCATGCTCTGTATTAACAATGTCTACTATTGCAATGATTTTAACTCCTGGCGGGCTAGGAGTGTTTCCACTACTTGTAATGCAAACCCTTGTAGTATATGCAGTACCAGAGCCTGCTGGCAAAGCATTTGGCTTTTTAATATGGGGAGTAAGTACAGGGCTTATTATAGTATCTGGCCTTATTTCATTATTAGTATTGCCCTACATGAATAATAAAAATATTGATAATGCTTTATTATAAATTGAAAAAAAATTAATAATAAAATAATATAGAAATAGTGTTAAAGAAATAGAAACTAGTAATTTTATGAGAACGAAAAAAAACCACTTGTTTGTAAAAAAAATAATTGCTAGAGATATAAGTTGGTTATCGTTTAATAGCAGGGTATTGCAAGAAGCCGCCGATGATAATGTACCCCTTAAAGAACGTATAAAATTTTTAGGTATTTTTTCAAATAACTTAGATGAGTTTTATCGTGTACGTGTAGCAGCATTGCGAAAAATGATAGAGCTTGGTAGCAAATCAAAAATGCACCTAGAACTTGACCCACAAAAAATTTTGTATGAAATTGTGGAGAAAGTATTGCAACAACAAAAAGAGTTTGAACGTGTATGGAAAGAAATAATTAGAGAGCTAAAAAAGGAAAAAATAAATATTGTAAACGAAACAAAACTTACAATTGCTCAAAAGAAGTTTGTATTAAATTATTTTAATGAAGAAGTGCGTACTAGCATAGTACCGTTAATGATAGAAAGTTTAAATCAATTTCCAATATTAAACGATAAGTCTATTTACCTCGCTTGTACGCTTGCTAAAAAGGATAATAGTATTCCTCAACGCTTTGCACTTGTGTCTGTACCTGTAAGAAGCCTCTCTCGTTTTCTTATTTTACCTTCTACCAATAAAGAGCAATTTATAATTTTATTGGAAGATGTTATTAGCTTTTGCTTACCAAATATTTTTTCTTTTTTTGGATATGATGTATTTTCTTCTCACATTATAAAAATAACCAGAGATGCCGAAATAGATATAGATAATGATGTAACAGGTTCTCTTATTCAAAAAATAGAGAAAGGTTTAAAAAACAGAAAAAAAGGTAAGCCAGTTCGTTTTGTGTATGATAAGGATATTGATGTTTCGTTGCTGGCTTATTTAGTAAAAAGAATGGGATTATCTCAAAAAGAGAATTTAATACCAGGGGGACGCATACATAATTTTAAAGATTTTATAAATTTTCCGGCATCAGTTTTTGCAAAAAAAAGTAATAGGAAAAAACCATTTACGCACCCACAATTACAAAACGTTCAAAGTGTAACTTCTGTTGTTATGGAAAAAGATGTATTGTTACATTTTCCTTATCATTCATACAATAGTGTAATAGATTTATTGAGAGAAGCAGCTATAGACCCTAATGTAGTAAGCATAAAAATAACTTGCTACAGATTAGCAACTCGGTCTAAAATTATAAATGCATTAACCAATGCCGTGCGTAACGGAAAGCAAGTGACGGCAGTACTTGAACTGCGTGCAAGGTTTGATGAAGAAGCTAACCTTGAATGGAAAGAACGTTTAGAAGAAGCGGGAGTAAAGGTATTAATTGGTGTGCCTAATTTTAAAGTGCATGCAAAATTATGTTTAATTAAAAAACGAGTAAAAAATATAACTACACATTATGGTTTTGTAAGCACCGGCAATCTTAATGAAAATACAGCACAACTATATGGAGACCATTGTTTGCTTACAAGCAATAGATATATAATGGCAGATGTAAATAGGGTTTTTAATTACTTAGAAGACCCAGCAAAAAAAATTGATTTATTAAAAGCATGCAAAATATTATTGGTAAGCCCCATTAATATGAGAAGGCAATTATTATTTTTTATAAATAGAGAAATTAAAATTGCAAAAAGAAAAAAATATGCATGCATTATCTTAAAAATAAACTCACTTAGCGATAATATTTTAATTGAAAAATTATATGAAGCAGCTAAAGAAGGTGTGGAAATAAAATTAATAGTGAGAGGTATATGCTGTATGCTAACAGAAAGTAAAAAAATAAAAAATGGAATACAAGCCATTAGCATTGTAGATGAATATTTAGAACATGCACGTATAATGATATTTGAAAATAATGGCAAACCTAGTGTATACTTATCTTCGGCTGATTGGATGGTACGAAATATTGACCACCGAATAGAAGTAGCTTGCCCAATACTTGAAAAAAAACTACAACAACAACTAATAGATATCATCAATATACAATTAAGTGATAACACCAATGCCAGAATTTTGAATAATGAGCAAGATAATATATATGTAAACCCTCGCAACCAAAAGAAAATACGTTCACAAATAGAAACGTATAATTATTTAATGAAGCAATAAAAACACACAAATAGAGAGTATCTTTTAACTTTTTTGCAAATTAAAACTAACTTTTTACAGCAATTGCTGGCGAAAATTTAAAACCAGTTTTTGAAATTTGCCACCCTTCTTTTGCTATACCTGTTATAGAAACCATATTTAACGGAAACTCTAAAAGTACATGGCAAAAACTAAGAAAATATAGCCATTTTAAACCTAAAGAGTAATTTATTCCATATAAAACTAAAGAAGTAATCCATAAAATAATAACAGCAAAAAATCTTGCTTTTGGTACTTTATGCCATTTTATAATTTCTGTTTTGCTAAACCAGTTTAGATAATGATAAGTGTAAGCAAAAGCAATAAAACGCATTAATAAAATACCTGCTTGAGAATGGAATACAACATTGGCAGCATTTGAATAATCTGGTGCTGGTATTTGCCCATCAGCACTTTCATAAAATAATAAATTACCAGCGGCATCTTTCATTTGGGGAAAATCAACATGAAACATATTGGTAAGAAAGCTTAAATTAGTATCATAGAAACCATCTCCATTTGCTATATAAGATGCCTCGCCATATTTTGTAATAGGTATAAATGTTTTATCTTTAAAGAGCAGAAATAACAAAATAGGACAAACTATAAAAACTACAAAAGATGCAAGCCCACTACTGCTCCTACTTTTTAAAGCACCATACAAAATAAAAAAGCCTGTAAACACAAATACATGCACTAGAGTAGGTAATAATGCACCTATAAAAAACGCTAATCCATCTCTATTGTCTGCTTTAAAAATCCCATTAGATATAAATAAAATAAATAAAAGACCAAAAATTTTTATGTACACATTTTTTACAAAAATCATTAGCAAAGAACCCGTAAGTGCAACAAAAATAATTTTATTTCCAAATGCACTATCAAATGGCCAGTTCCAATGGTTTTTGTAAGCAATGCTTTCTAACAATATTATTACCCCAATAACCCACAATACGATACTATCATATTTTCCTTTTGTAAAATATTGTCTATCA
>JANXOQ010000039.1 GCA_025357775.1 Ferruginibacter sp.
AAACCTAATTGCTATAAAAGTTACTTCTAAAAACGGTTTTGCTACAGTACTAAAAAGACTACGTACAAAAGCAAAATCTGCACCAACATTTGACGAAATCACAAACGAAGTTGAGTCGATAAGAAGCAAACGTTATGCAAAATAAAGTTACCAAAATTATAATTGACACTAATCCTTGGATTAGCTTTCTAATTACCAAGGATTTTGACAAACTTGACGAAATTATTTTTTCACATAATGGGATTTTAGTTTTTAGCCAAGAACTACTTGACTATTTCAAATTTTCTGAAAGACGAATAGCACGAACGCACAACATGAAGTTTTGCAATAGTTAGGCTCGAGGTTCGAACAATCGGCAGGTATGCATATCCCAACAGGGCAAGCAATATTGGGCTTTTATTTTTTAACATATATTTATTCAACAGCAGTTCTAGGAAGACAGTTGATCAATACCCAAACCTTCGCCAAGCCTGTTCGTTAGATGTAGCAAAAAACGAGAATAAATAAAACTTTTAAAAGTAGAGTTTTGCATTTTGCAGAAGCCCATTACTTACAGTAGGATTTAATATTTTAACAGTATCCAAAGTATTTTTTGAGAAAAGTATTTTAGAAATATTATAATTAATAATGTTACCACAGTTTACAGATAACAATACACTTTGAGAGGTGTAAATAATTTTGATTGTATCTTTTGGTTTATTATATGAAACTGAAATTACATATTTTGCTGTATCAACTAAATTATTTAAGGGTAAAGAAAAGACTTGCAAATTTGCTAATCCATTTATTATAGCAGTATCTCCGAGAGCATTAATTGTTAAGCTTGGTGCTAATTTTGCAATATCACCAACTGTATTTTTTTCATAAAGTCCTGCATTAAATTTTACTTCTTTTGATAAATTACAAATTGTAAATTCATCTCTGCATGATGATGTAAATAATACAACAACAACTAAAAAAGATATCAACCAAATTTTATTCATTCATTTAATTATTACTTAGCCTGCAATATACAACTTCATGTGGCATTGAAATAAATTGCAATATTAAATTTGTTAAAATGTTGCATCATAAATAGCATCATATAATTTACTTCTTATATTCATTTTTAGCAAATTCATGTTTACATCTGGATATACCCTGTTGCTTAAAAACACTAATGTAAATTTAGTTTCTGGGTCTGCCCATACACATGTACCAGTAAAGCCGGTGTGCCCAAATGTTTTAATAGAAGAAGTAGTGGAAGGATAAGGTTCTTTTCTAGAAGAATTATCTTTTTCAGGTTTATCAAACCCAAAACCACGACGACTAGATTTACTCTGGTATGCGGTAAATAAATCTACTGTTTCCTTTTTAAAATATTGTTTATTCATAAAACTGCCACCGTTTAGTAGCATTTGCATAATAGCAGCAAGGTCGTATACATTGCTAAATAGCCCTGCATGCCCCGATGCACCACCCATCATTGCTGCACCTGGGTCATGTACATAGCTGCGTATAAGCTGTGTACGAAATATTTTTTCATTTTCTGTGGGGGCAATATTGGTAATGCTATTTCTTAGCAATGGGTCAAAACCTATAGAAAGTAATTGCATAGGCTCATAAAAGTTTTCCAATACATATTTATCTAAACTTTTACCAGCAATCTTTTCTACAATTTTACCAAGAAAAATAAAATCATTATCACTATAAATATATTTACCTTTTTCACCAATAGTACTTGTAATTATTCTTTTATACATAGTATCTTTCCAAGTATTTTTCATAAAAAAATTACTGGCTACTTCTATATTAAAAGAATCGTTTTTTGTTGGTGAAAATAATGTTGGAAATGGCTTTCCTGTATTATCAATTACTTCTTTGTAAAATGGAATATAGGCTACGAGTCCAGCTTCGTGCAACAGTAAATTTTGTACAATTATATCAGCTTTATTGGTGCCAATGGTTTCTGGCAGGTAGTCACTAAGCTTTTTTTTTAAATCAAATTTTCCTTGGTCGTATAATTTCATTATTGCAAGTGTGGTAGCACATATTTTTGTAACAGACGCTACATCGTATACCGATGACAAATTTACTGGTGAAAATTTATCGTACATAAAATTACCATACGCTTTTTCAAAAACAATTTTTCCATTATTTAATGCCAATACAGTACAGCCAGGCATTGCAAAATGTGCTATTGCATCATATACTATTGAGTCTACCCTTAGTAATTTTTCTCTATTATTCTCAACATTAGTTTTTTTTTCAAACAAAGCTGCACTAGCTTTAGTATCTATACCAAAACCGTATTTATAATTATCACATACCGTTACTGGCAATACACCTTTGTAAAATATCTTTCCTTGCAAAAGGTCTACTGCAGTGCCTTGTAATATTGCATCATCTTCATAACACATTACCATATTGCTTGCTCCACAAAAGTTTTTAAGTGAGTAGGCATTACCAAAAACAAAACTTATACAATTATTTTGTTGTTGCACATTTGCAATTACATCAAGTGTATTTTTTGCAAACCCAAAATTTGTAGCAGCATATCTTCCTACATTGTGCAAGCCAATTACAACTTTTTTAAACGGTTTTAATTTTGTTAATAAATTGGCATCATTACCAAAAAATATAGTAGCGTTATAATCTATACGCATTCTTTTTGCCATTTCATTATCGGCTGTAATACCAAATCCTACAAAAGCAATATCGCCAAATTTTGTATCTCTTAAAGGAAAAAAAGATTCATCTTTTTTTGATACTAAAGTGATCGCATTTTCTGCAACCAATCTTCTCATTTCCACAACCCCCTTGTTTAAATCTACAGTTAAGTTTTCTAGTTTAATAGGTTGTAAATGTGATAGACCGTACTGATATTTTGCCATCAATACTTTTTTGCAATGTAATTCTATATCAGCCCAGCTTATTTGTTTTTTCTTAATAGCTTCTTTTATTTTTTTTATTGCAAGTGGCACATCGCCAGGTAGGCAGAGCATATCATTACCAGCTATAATAGATTGTACAGATGCCGCACCATTTGGGTAATATTTATTTACACCTTGCATTTCCAATGCATCGGTAAAGGTGAGCCCTTTGTAATTAAGCTCTTTTCTCATTAGATTATTTACATTATTTGGCGATAGCGAAGTTGCCCTATTGCTAGTAGTATCTATAGCTGGTATGTAAAGGTGGGCAAGCATTACACTGCCAATGCCTGCATCAAATATTTTTCTAAAAGGATACAATTCTAAAGAATCTAATTGCGCCATTGTTTTATTTATTACTGGTAAATCTAAGTGAGAATCCACACTTACATCTCCATGCCCAGGAAAATGTTTTGCACAAGCCATTACCCCATTATCTTGCATGCCTCTCATATATTGAATGCCATAGTTAGCTACTTTATATTTATCCTCTCCAAAACTACGGTCGTTTATTACGGGGTTATTGGGGTTGTTATTTACATCTACTACTGGTGCATAATTTACTTGCAGCCCTATGCGTTTGCACTGCTCCGCCACTAGTTTACCATATCGGTATACCACAGTTTCATCTTTCATAGCACCTAGCATCATTTGCTTAGGTAGTGGCAGCACACTATCTATTATACGCATACCTACACCCCACTCCGCATCTATACACATCATAAGCGGGGTTTTTGCTTTTGCCTGTAATTGGTTTATAATTTCAGCTTGTTTTACAGGGCTACCTTGAAAAACACATACACCACCAATATTATATTTTGTAATAAGTTCCGACACATTTTTATCTAAAAAAGTTACTACTTTAGTTTTAGAATCAATAGTGGAAAGACGAACTATCATTAGCTGCGCAATGCGTTCATCATTACTCAATTTCTTATAAGTACTATCTGCCCAGTGCTGTGCTGGTGCATTTAAAATTTGTGCAAAAGTACCCTGCGAAAAAAACATTGCCAAAATAGCTTCTAATATTTTTGTTATCATAATAGTAAATGTAGGGATGATTTTTTGCTAATAAATTCTATTTAAACTTATACAAATATACATTTGTATAATCTATTTTATAATAACAATAAACCTATGACAAATATTAAAAAGTTTAATAAGCTTCCAAGTTTGCAATTTTGTTTGGCAATGGATTTAATTGGCTGTGCTAGTTACATAATACCAATGCTGGCGGAGTTTACAGATTTAGTTTGGGCACCTATTTCCGCTTTCATTTTTTATAAAACATTTGGTGGCAAAGTAGGGGAAATAGGTGCTGTAATTAATTTTGCAGAAGAAATAATACCTGCTACAGATATTATACCATCATTTACTATTGCTTGGGTATATAGAAGGTATTTTGATAAATAATTTTTATGTTATTTCATTTATATAACTGCACTTTTATATTTGCTCTAATACCATTTTTTTTAAACTATGAAAAAACGTATCATAAGAAATTTGTATTCTTTGTTTATTATCTAAAAATAATTGCATAGCAGTATCTGTTTCTGCAATATATTTTGCACGCCTTGCAAGTCCACCAAAGCTTTTGCGCATACCTTCATCGCTATGGTAATTATATAGCCAATCATTAATACGCATGTGAGGAAATTGATTTGCAAATTTTTCTGGAAAATGAATTTGATTTTTGGCAAGTAAAGAATAAGTTTCTGTAGTAAAATTTTGCAAATGGCTTTTTGTTGCAAATTGCACTGCATCATTGGCTAAAAAATAATCATACACCACATCTACAAAAGCACCAGCATACAATCTATAAGTTGGTGCAAATATTTTTTTAAGTTCATTTGTTGCAGGGTGTGTATCTGTAAACGCATCAATGGCTCTGTGCAATTTTATGCCCGCTTGAATAGTTTTTGGGTAGTCAAATTGCTTTTTACCTTTTACATAATCGCTTATCATATTGCCAAGCAAAATATCTTCATTGTTAAAAGAAAGGTAAGCGTGAGCTAGTAGGTTCATATTTATTTTTTGTTTGCCAATTATATATCAATAACTGAACTTTAGTAGCGTTTCATCATTAATTATACATTTAGCTTTTATTATTTTCACGTCTAAATTAATAGTATTTGAGCACAATATTTTAAGTAATAAGTAGAGTACATTTACTTTAATCATTTAAAGTTCTATGTTAAAATAGCCTTCAAATGTTTTTGCAACAATTTGCATTTTTAATTACGCATTCTTACAAATAACTGATTTACTATTTTATGAAAACGAAGGGCAAACGTATTTAAATATAAAAGAATTATTAACAAACGAAAATATGTGGGCGAAAATTGTATAAAAAGTTTAGTTACAATAAAGAAATTATTCACAGGATTTTTTTAAAAACCTAAAAAATGTGATACTTCACATAAAAAAATGCTAAAACTATTTGAGCAATTAGAGGACTTTAGAATTGAAAGAAATAAGCAACATACATTGATAGATATATTTCCTATTGCGGCAAGTGCTGTTTTATGTGGTTGTAATAATTGGGATGAGGTAACGCTGTTTTGAAAATAAAGATACATGACTTAGATTTTTTTTGAAACTACCCAATAGCACGCCCTCAGATCACACAACCAAATGATTATTTGCAGCATTGTAAAGAGTCATTGGGGCTTAGAGAACAAACCCACTGTAGTTTAGATGTAGGTTTTAAAGAAAATGAAAATATAAAAATAACAGGTTTTGCCGTAGAAAGTTTTTATATAATTACTAAAATAGAATTGAGCATATAGCAAAATGATAAAGCTAATAAATTGAGTATAAGAAAAAATGAAGGCTGGGTGGAATGAAGAACTTGTAGAACAGATAATTTTTAAAAATATTAGATGCGTTTGCCATGTATGAAAACGCCAATTTTAATGAAGTCCCTTTCATTTCTTTATATTTGCAGTGTTCTTACTTTTAATAAATCAAACCAAGTGTTGCTTTCATGTAACATTCTCAAGGTAACCATGTGTAACTCATGGGCTGTCGTGCAACTGTAAGTCTTTAAAAAAAAGATAAGTCAGGTACTTGTTGGTAGGTTTTGCAAAAGCACTCACGAAAAGTGCAAAGCATAAATGGTTTGTTTACAATTGCAAACTTGTTGTGTATTTGTAGTTTTTATAAAACATAAAAGTATCATGAATTCTCAAAAAATCAATCTTCGTTTTGTTGCACTTGCAGGTATTATTTTGATAGCAGCATTTAGTCGTATTGTACCTCATATGCCAAACTTTTCACCATTGGGTGCAATAGGTTTATTTGGTGCTGCACATTTTAATAAAAAATGGCAAGCCATTTTAATACCAATATGCGCTACTTTTTTAAGTGATTTATTTATTAATAATGTAATTTATCCTCAATACTATCCAACATTTACTTGGTTAAGTACTGGGTTTTATTGGCAGTATGCAGCATATATTTTAATAACATTGGTTGCATTTTTTATTTTTAAAAAAGTAAGTACAGCAACGGTAGTTATAGGAGCTTTAGCATCTAGTACTATTTTCTTTTTAGTATCAAACTTTGGTTGTTGGCCTGGTAATTATTACCCTCAAAACTTTGGAGGATTAATGCAATGCTATACAGCAGGTGTGCCATTTATACAAGGTACAATAGTAGGAGATTTATTTTATAGTGCTGTAATGTTTGGAGGCTTTGCGCTAGCGCAAAAAAGATTTATGGTTTTGCAACCTGTGTTTGCATAAATTTCTAAATAAAAATATTTTAATCAAACGGCCATTTTTTGGTCGTTTGTTTTTTATAACAATAATTAGCAATGATAAAAGAACAGCTTCAACACAAAATAAATTTTAAAACAAAGCCACTCGGTGCCTTAGGAGCTTTAGAAAAAATTGCCCTGCAAATTGGCACAATACAAAACACTTTAAGCCCACAACTTACAAAACCTACTATCATTATTTTTGCTGCCGACCATGGTATAGCAAAAGAAGGCGTAAGTGCATATCCACAAGAAGTGACTTTTCAAATGGTAATGAATTTTTTGCAAGGCGGAGCAGCAATAAATGTTTTTGCGCAGCAAAATAAAATTGATTTAAAAGTTGTAGATGCAGGAGTAAATTTTGATTTTGAAGCAAATGAAAATTTAATTGATTTAAAAATAGGTAGAGGAACAAACTGTTTTTTAGCTAATAAAGCCATGACAGATACCCAAATAATGGAATGCATTATAGCACCAAATTATACCATAAAAAAATTATATGAAGACGGTTGTAATATAATTGGCTTTGGAGAAATGGGCATTGGCAATACATCTGCCGCTACCATGCTTATGAGTAATTTTTGTAACCTACCTATCGAAGATTGTGCAGGCAGGGGTACTGGGTTGAATAATGAACAACTAAATAAAAAAATAGAAATACTTAAAAGAGCAAAAGATTTTCATGGAGAAATAAAAGACCCCATACAAGCCCTACAAGCTTTTGGAGGTTTTGAAATAGCACAAATGTGTTATGCTATGCAAAGAGCATTTGAGTACAATATGACTATTTTGGTGGATGGTTTTATTGCATCTACTGCATTTTTGGTAGCATATAATACCAATCCAAATATTTTAAAAAATGCTATTTTCTGCCATCTATCAGATGAACATGGGCACAAAAATTTATTAAATTATTTAGGTGTAGAGCCCTTGTTAAAATTAGGAATGCGCTTGGGTGAGGGTACGGGTTGTGCGGTGGCGTATCCACTAATTGAATCTGCTATTTCTTTTTTGAATAATATGGCAAGTTTTGAATCGGCAGGAGTTTCTAATAAAGAATAATGACTTACTTCAAATTATCAACATGTTGGTCTAATCTTGACGAAGGCGGTTTTAATTACTAATATAGTAAACAAAAATAAACTGGCTTATACAAGCGCAGCCTTACAAACTTTTTATTAAACTGATTGTTATAAATGAAAAATGAAATAAAAATATTCTTCACCGCTCTTATGTTTTACACCCGCATACCATGCCCTAGTACTACAGACCATAACCCAGATTACATTAACAAAGCCACCCGTTATTTTCCACTCATTGGTTGGATAGTTGGTGCCATATCTTTTTTATTTTACTGGGCAAGTAGTTTTTTATTTGATACAAATATTGCTATTATATTTTCTATGGCAGCAGGAGTATTAACCACGGGAGCTTTTCATGAAGATGGGTTAGCAGATGTATTTGATGGTTTTGGCGGTGGTTGGACAAAAGAGAAGATACTCGACATTATGAAAGATAGCAGAGTAGGTGCTTACGGGGCAATTGCAATAGTATTTTTATTGTTACTAAAATTTGTAGGGTTAAGTAATTTAGTTGCTACAAAACAATTTTCTAATTTTCAGGTACTCATTTTATTTCTTACTTATCACTCTCTAGCAAGGTTAGCAGCCATCAATATAGTTTTTACATCCTTATATTCAAGAGATGATGAAACGAGTAAAGTAAAACCTATTGCAAAAACACATTCTTTGGT